>CAZWPU010000027.1:0-7283 GCA_964635605.1 uncultured Bacteroidales bacterium
AAAAAATGACAATCTTTCTTGCATTTTTGCTGTTTGTTGGTTTCCAAGCTGCAGCCCAAATGCAAATTACGGGTACGGTAACCGACGCTGAAGACGGTTTATCAATTCCGGGAGTATCGGTTGTGGTTAAAGGGAACCCAACAATAGGTACTACTACAGACATGGATGGTAAGTACACTATGACTGTTCCCAGTGACACTGAAGCTTTGGTTTTTAGTTTCGTTGGTATGAAAACACAGGAAGTTCAAATTGCCGGTCGATCGGTAATTGATGTTGTATTAGAAGCTGATATTCTGAAAATGGATGAGGTAATTGTTACTGGCTATAGAACCAGAAAAAGAGAAGTAGTTTCTTCCTCAGTTTCTGTAGTTTCAAATGAAACGTTGGAAACTATGGTTCCTTCTACTTCTATTGACAATATGTTGCAAGGTAAAGCTGCCGGGGTTGATGCTACGGCTTTAAATGGTAAACCAGGACAAACTGCGACCATAAAAATAAGAGGAGCTATCTCATTGAATACAACAGGCGGGGACAAAGCGCAACCTCTTTATGTTGTAGATGGAGTATATCTGGATGAAGAAGAAGTAAGTGGAATTAATCCTAAGGATATTGAATCTATGACAATCCTGAAAGATGCATCTGCTGCTTCAATTTATGGATCCCGAGGGGCAAACGGTGTAATTGTCATAACCACGAAATCAGGTAAAGCTGGTCAAACAAAGTTTGAATTTTCATCACGATATGGGGTAGCTAATAAAACGGATGATCCATTTGAAATGATGAATGCTGAACAGAAAATTGAATATGAAGAAAGTTTGGGTGTGACTTATACTCCAGAAGAAAAACAGTTGCTTTTAAACTATGACCATGATTGGCAAGATGATATTCTAAAACAAGCGACTATTGAATCGTATAATTTATCGGCATCAGGAGGAAGTGACAATACCACTTTTTATACTTCTGTCGGATATGATAAAAATAGTGGTATTGTTCAAAAATTAGATGGATTTGAAAGAATATCAGCCAGGTTAAATTTAAATAGCCAATTAACGGATAAATTAAAAATTGGAGCAACTGTTAGTGGCTCACATTCTACTTCTGATGAACCCAGAGACCGAAATAATGTTCAAAATCCTATCCGAGCTATGTACGATTATAACCCTTATGTACCCGTTTATCAGCATGACTCAGAAGGAAACTTGGTATTAGATGATAATGGAGACCCTATCTACTCATTAACAACGGCAGGTTTTCCTATTCTGGAAGCACTTGAAAACAACCCTGAATCAGAAGCATTTAGTCGGTTTTTAGGAAATATTTTTGTTGATTATGAAATTTTTGAAGGATTAAATTTTATGTCTAAAGCTTCTGGGTCTTACATACGTTTTAAAAGAGAATATTATTTGAAACCGGGATCTGTGCTAGATGGTTATGTAGGTGATCCTGGTGCCCCAGGAAGTAAAACAGATTCAGGTCGTGATTCGTATGACTGGACTTGGTTAAACCAGTTTACTTATACCAAATCATTCGGATTGCATAATATAGATATTACTGCATTTAATGAATATACCGAAGGTGGGTTTGAAAATTACCGTTTTTCAAGCAAAGGTTTTGCATCACCATTATTAACAACACAAGATAATGGTTCTGAAGCTACTGCTGCAACGTCTACTCGTGAAGAGTATTCGATATGGTCAATGGCTGGGGCTATTGGTTACGATTATGATGGTAAATATTTAGCAAATGCTTCAATACGTCGTGACGGAGCTTCACGATTTGGTGAAGATGTTAAATATGGTAACTTCTGGAGTTTTAGTTTAGGATGGAATATTACCGAAGAAGATTTCATGACATTGGATTATATGGATAGATTAAAATTAATCGTTTCATATGGAACTTTAGGGAGTTGGAATATTCCAAACTATGCAAGTCAGGGGTATTATGTTTTTGGTTCGTATGGAGGACAAACTGCAGCAATAATCAACGGCTCTGTTGGAAATCCTGAATTAACATGGGAATCTCAACGTTCATTAAATGCAGGTTTGGAGTTTGCTTTATTTAATAACAGACTAAACGGTACCCTTGATTATTATCAAAATACCAGAGATGATTTCTTGTTTGAAAACCCATTAAGCTGGGAAAGTGGTGCTTACTCACAGTATATAAATGCTGGTGAAATGGTAACCAATGGACTTGAAGTTACCTTAAATGGAGATATAATCAGAACCAGTGATTTTAGATGGAACCTTGGAGCCAATATTACTTTTATTGATTATGAAATTAATCAATTAAGCGGACAAGAGCAAATTGTTATTAATGGAATAAGTGTACTTAAAGAAGGCGAAGAACCCTTTACATTCTATCTGCCAAGATATGCGGGTGTAGATCCAGATAATGGAGATGCTTTGTATTATGATGCAGATGGAAATATTACCAATGTATTTAGTTCAGGAGACGCTGTGGTATTGTCTGGGAAATCACCGCTTCCAAATATGTTTGGTGGATTTAGTACGTACCTTAACTATAAAGGTATTGATTTAAGTGCTGATTTCTCCTTTAAATATGGCAACTATATTTATAATTATATGGCATATAATATGCTTAGTGATGGTGATGCATGGTATTATAATCAACGAGTTGATGCAATTGATTATTGGAAAGAACCTGGAGATACTGATGTTTTACCAAGGCCATTTAATAATTCTAATCAGGTTACTGATAGATTTTTACAAGATGGATCTTATCTTAGATTCAGAAATTTAACTTTAGGGTATACCTTACCTAAAAATTGGATTTCTAAGATAAATATTGACAGAGTCAGGATTTATGCACAAGCTCAAAATTTATTAACATTTACTAATTTCGAAGGAGACCCTGAAGTATCAGTAGGCTCAGGAGAAAATCAGTTGGGAGCAGCTCAGGATTTTGTACCTGGTTTATATGCTTTGTATAGCTATCCAGCATTACGCTCATTTACTTTTGGCCTAGATATTAGCTTCTAATAACTAAAAAAATTATACAATGAAGAAATTAATTTATATTTTTATAATAATGGGAGTTATTTTTATAACATCCTGTGAAGATCGTCTTGACCTTTCACCTTATGATGGTTTAACAGATGAACAACTGTTTTCAAATGCAGAAGGATTTGAATCAGCAATAAAAGGGGTATACTCTGGATTTAAAGCAGAGGGTTTATATGGAGAAGTTGTCGGTATAAATATTTCTCCTGAAGTTTTGTCAGATAATTTAACATTTTGTGTTGCAGGACGACAAACACGTAAAGCTTTATTTGAGTATAGAAATACTGCTGTTGACGAAAGTTTTGGTACATATGAAAGGGGCTATAGGATTATAAGCAGAGCCAATAGAATTCTTGATAATATCGATAATATTCCTCAAAATGAATTTAGAGATAATATTGAAGGTGAAGCATTGGCTTTAAGAGCTACTTTGCATTTTGATATCGCAAGAATTCATTGTAAAATTCCTACACAAAGTGCAGATGCTAATAATAGTTTGGGAATACATTATGCAAAATCTTATGAGCCTGATGAATTTTATCGACGTCAGGGAACTACAGTAGCTGATGTATACAATAACATAATCAATGACCTTGAAACTGCTGTTGATTTAATTAATGAAAATAATGGAAGAGGCAGGTTAAACAAAGCAGCTGTTTATGGATTGTTATCAAGAGTACGTTTGTACAATGGTGATAATAATAAAGTAATTGAATATGCAAATGAGGTTATTGACAGAGGTATCCCGGTTGCTGATACAAGTAATATTTATAATATATGGCTCGACAATTATGAAGAAAACGTATTATTTAAAATTCTTGTGACAGATCAGGATAGATGGAAACCAGGTGTACCTTATAGTCAAGAGGCCAATGGGCAAATAAGATCAGAATTTGTTTGTTCTTATGAATTATACAGCCTGTTTAGTGATGACGATTACAGAAAAGATGCCTCAATCGTAACAAGTGCCTTTAGTGGTAATATGTATAATCATGTTAGAAAATATTTAGGACGAGAAACCGGTGATAAGACAGTTATTGATGGTAAATACCTTAGAATGGAAGAGGTGTATTTAAACCTCGCTGAGGCTTATTATACTACAGATGAGTCTTTAGCCTTAGATGCTTTAAATGAATTAAGAGAAAATCGATATGAGAATTTTGTTTCTCCTGATGAAACAGGACAGGCATTGTTAGATGCTATATTAAAGGAAAGGCGTCTTGAGTTAGCGTTTGAAGGAGATCGTTGGTTTACTTTAAAACGTTTAGGGTTGGACTTAGAGCGAACAAATCATGGCGATTATGCTGATGGGACCGGCACTCCTGCAATTGTACAAGATTACCCAGCTGATGGAAACCGTTGGCAACAACCAATCCCACAGGGAGCAATCGATGCTAATCCAGATTTAAAAGAAGATCAAAATCCTGGATATTAAAGATTCATATTTATAGAAAATTTAAGGGGCTGTCTAATTTTCTGACAGCCTCTTTTACTATGCTTTAATATATGATCCGAGAGGATTTTTAAACCGGGAGAAGGTTTACTCAATATCCTCCAATATCTTTTGCACCTGATCCTCCGTTTCTTTCAGTTTCTTTTTGCATTTTTTTATCAGCATGGAAACTCGTTTTACTTTAGCCGACAAATCATCAACGTCTAATTCTTCATTTTCAATTTTTGATAGTATATCTTCAATCTCATGGATTGCTTCGTTATAAGAAATTTCTTTTTTGGCCATATTTAATAAAATTTATTGTTCTTTCGGGAGTGTAAATTTAAACGTACTTCCTTTATTTTCCTCGCTTTCGACCCAGATTTTTCCACCATGTTTTTCAACAAACTCACGGCATAAGATTAATCCCAGTCCGCTGCCTTGCTCTTCGGACGTTCCGGTTGTTGAATAATGTATATCTATCCTGAAAAGTTTTTGAATATTTTCTTTACTTATGCCAACACCCTGATCGATAACAGAAATAATTATTTCTTTATTTGACTCTTCAGCTTTAATAAAAACCTTGCTATTTTCGTAAGAAAATTTAATGGCATTGGAGATGAGATTACGAAAAACCGTTGTTAACATATCATAATCGGCTGATACAATTGTTCCTGGATTAATATCAGAAACTACCTCAATATTTTTCTTGTCTGCGTTCATTTTTAGCAGATTGATATTTTTATTCACCATTTCATGCAAATCTAAGGTTTTGGGACTAAACTCCATTTTTCCTCTTTGTGTCCTCGACCAGTGAAGTAGATTATCTAATAGTTCTAATAGCTCATCAGCCGACTGGTAGATCAGTTCAATAGGTTTTTTTAACTCTTTTTTAGATAAAACATCGAAATTTTGGGATAAATATTGTGTTAGTCCATATACTGCATTAAACGGATTTCGAATATCATGCGCAATAATCGAAAAGAATTTGTCTTTGGTTGCATTTAATATTTTTAAACTTTCTTCCGATTCTTTTAAGCGTTGGTTTGATTCGTCAACTTCTTTTATTTTTTGTTGAAGCAGGATGTTGGTTTTCCTTTTGAGTAAAAACTGAATAAAGATTATGATTCCCGAAATAAATGTTATTAAGGCAATAAGGAAAGATAAATTGCGTACATTTTTTTGTTTTTTTAGTTCTAACTCTCTAATCTTCTTTTCGGCAGTAAGTTCAGAAATCTCTTTTTCAACTCGGGATAATTCGGTTTGGCTTTTCTCCAATTCATATTTCATTTGGATTTCTAAAATTTTTTGGGCATTATTTTGTGCGATGATCGAGTCTTTAATCACCGAATAATTTATATAATAATTCAGCGCTCTTGTTTCATCTCCGCGTTGATCATAATAATAGTATAACGAATAATATGCATTTTTTATCAATTCAAAATTATCAATAAACTGGCCAATGGTTAACGATTTTTTTATTAAATCAAATCCCTCCATTTCCCTTCCTTTTTTTAAGTAAATTTCTCCTAATTTCCGGCTACTAAGAGCATTTAGAAATTGATCTCCTGCTTTTTCGGTTAATTCAATGGTTTGATTAAAATAGCCAGCGGCTTTATTATAGTCTCCAATCGTTTGATAATAGTTTCCAATATCATTTAAAATTTCACTTACACTTTTTATATCTCCTATTTCATTGCTGATATCCAATGCTTCGTTATAATAAATCAATGATTTTTCATAATCGTTTAATTCCAGATAAACTTTTCCTAAACTTTTTAGAGAAATTGCAATCCCTATTTTATCTTTCATTTTTTCTCTTAATTCCAGTGATTTAATGAAATTTTCGAGGGCTAAATTATTTTGTTTTAACTTAAGGTAGGTATTTCCCATTACATAATAGGCATAAGCTGTTTCTTTATCATCACCTAAAGATTCTTTTATTTCTAAGCTTTGTTTATAAAAGTCCAGGGCTTTTTTGTAGTTATTAATCTCATCGTAGATAAGGCCAATGTTGTTAAACGACTTAGCAATTTGACTTTGATCGCCAACCTCTTGTCTTAATTTTAATGCATTAAGATAGTTTTCAAGGGCAAGATCGAGCATATTCGTTTTTCGATAGATATTGCCTATGTGGTTTAAGCAGCTGGCTATGTGAACTTTATTCCCAATTTTGTTATAATTGAGTAAGGATTTTTTCATAAAATCGAGGGCCCGTTTATTATCATTATTTCTGCGATAAACCAGTGCAATATTTTTTTGCGATTGAGCAATCCCTTCCAAATCATTAATTGATTCTCTTAAATTAAGTGACCGGGTATAAAACTTTAAGGCATTGTCGATATTATTAATTTGTAAATACACATTTCCGATAAGATTATAGGTTTTGCCAATTTCTTTTTTATTATTTATCTGCGTATTGATATTTAAAGCTTCTTGATAATATTCCAACGCTTTCTGAAAATATCCACGATCCTTATAAACCAAACCTATATTGTTTAATATCATTGCTTGTCCTTCAAAATCATTAATCTTTTTTTTAATATCGATTGCTTTTTGGTAAAAGAATAATGAGCTGTCGTATTGACTAATGTTCCAATATAAACTCCCTATATAATTGAGTGTGTTAGAAATATTGGATTGATCGAGTTGTTGATTTGCTTCAGTTAATGCTTTTTGATGGTAGGTTAGGGCTTGCTGGTATTCTCCCATTAATTTATAAACAACACCAATATTATTATACGCTTCGGATATGGTGTTATTCTTATCAAGAAAGTAAAGATTTAATGGTTTTTCATAATTAAATAATGCATTATTGTAGTTTCCCA
>CAZWPU010000027.1:7383-11412 GCA_964635605.1 uncultured Bacteroidales bacterium
ATTATCTTTCCCGTAAGAGTTTCCTATTAAAAATCCTAAAAACAATAATAGAAATATGGATAGCTTTTTAATATGCATCGGAAATAATAAATCTATTTAGCCTAAAATAAGAAAATAACTAAATATTACCCAGCAATTTGTTAAGATTTTTATGGTTGAATCGTTTTTATTTTTTTGCTTTAGGTAGTGTAAATGTAAATTCACTTCCTTCTCCTAAAGTACTATTTACCCAAATTTTGCCTCCACTTTGGGAAATTAATTCTTTACACAAAATAAGTCCTAACCCGGTTCCTGTTTCATCATTAGTACCTTTTGTTGAGTAACTGTAGTCTATGCGAAATAAATTTTTTAAATTTTCTTCACTAATGCCTTTTCCATTATCGGAAACGGTTATGGAAATTTCATTTTTAAGCTCAGTTGATTTAATCTTAATTTTACCATTTTGTTCAGTAAATTTAATGGAATTACTAATTAAATTTCGGAAAATGATTGATAGTTCATTTTTGTCAGCATACACATAGGTCTCTTCAGGAATCTTCGTTTCAATATGAATTTGTTTTTTCTGAGCTGATATATATAATATAGAAAGTGTTTCATTCAGCGTTTCGGTAAGTTTTATATTTTCAGGTGATAGTTTTGTGCTTCCCAATTGAGATTTTGACCATTCAAGCAAATTACCTGATAAATTAAACAGGCTTTGTGATGATTCGAAAATCATCTTACTATATTCTTCTATTTCATCTTTAGAAAGATCGTTTACATTTTTATATAAAATCTCGGAAAATCCAAGCAACGACTGAAATGGATTTTTAAGATCGTGTGCAATGATAGAAAAAAACTTATCTTTAGTAGCATTTAGTTCTTTAAGGTTTTTTTCTGATTCACGTAATTTCTGATTTGCCTGTCTTAACTGATTGTTTTTTGTTTCTAACAGGTTGCTGGTTCTTTTCTTTAATCTAAAACGGCTAAAACTTAGAATAGCTAATGTTAATATTAGGATCGTAAATGCAATAAGATACTTTTTTTGATTTTTTTGGCGATTTAATTCCAGCAGTTGAATTTTATTATCTTTTTTAAGTACCTCATTTTCAATCTCAAGATTCTCGGTTTCGTGTTTAATTTTTAACTCAGCTACTTTATTACTGTTTTGTAACTTAAATATGCTATCGTGCATATCAGCATACAACTTGTAATATTCCAGCGCATTTTTATAGTTGTTTTGGTTTGTAAATATCGTATACATAAACTCATAGGCCTCAATTAATACGTCTATATCATTAATTGATTTTGCTAATTTAATAGCGTTTGATAAATAATTTTTTGCTGTATTATACTCTTTTTTTTCAATATATAATTTAGCCAGGTTATTATAATTATTGGCAATATCCGGAGTGCTTTTTCTGTTCTTGTTAATATCAAGTGCCTGTTCAAGGAAATCTTTTGCTCCGGAAAAAGCTTTAAGATCGATTTGAATAAGTCCTATATTGTTTAATGCAATGGCAATACCTTCCTGATCGTTTAATTCTTTATTTATTTCAAGTGCTTTTCTATAATAATCAAGCGCTTTTCTTTTTTCTCCTTTTTTGTCATAAGCTGTTCCCAGGTTATTATAAGCAGAAGCCTGGCCTTGAGAAAAATTATTTTTTACATCAATTTCTAATGATTTTAGATAATAATCTAATGCTTTCTCATTCTCTCCAATATTTTGATAAATGATGCCCAGATTATTATAAGTCATTGAAATACCCCGCTGATTATTGTACTTTTTATAAATTTTTAATGCATCCAAAAAGTATTTTAAGGCAGCGTCATAATCTGAAATCGTTTGATATACATCCCCAATAGCATTGTATATTTGTGCTGCAGCTATCTCGTTATTTTGTGTTTTAATAATTTCCAATGCTTGTAAATGATATTGAATAGATTTCTTATAATCATTTAATCTACTGTAAGTACTACCTATTGCACTTAAAAATAAAGCAATATCATCCTTGCTATCCATTTGTTTGCTAATCTCGAGGGCTTTTGAATAATATTGAAGGCTTTGTTCTGGTTCATTTTTAACATTGTATAATATTGCTATATTATTATAAATACCTAAAAGGCCTTTTAAGTCATTGATATCTTTTTTTACGTTAACTGATTTTTGATAAAATTCCTCTGCAACATCATATTTTGCCTGAAAGTAGTATACGTTTCCAATTCTGTTGTAAGCATCAGATACTCCCTTTTTATCTTTTAGAATATGAGCAAGATTCAGGGCTTCGTTGGCAAAGTATAAACTACTGTCTAAAGAAATATTCCAATAATTTTTTGAAATATTATTTAAAAGTTCAATTTTATTCTTTTCTTCTGTTGTTTCCAGTGTATTTAATAAACTATCAATTACCTGTCGTGTATTTTGGGAAAAAGTAGGAAGGCTTAAAAAAAGGAATAAGAATATAAGTAATGAGAATCTTTGCATAATTTATTTTCTGGAATTTGGATAACTAATGTATGATAAATGTTTAAAATTAAACGTTTTATACTATTTATATTTTTTTATTGTTTTGGTTTATTTTTTATTTTAACTGTACTACGAAATTCGCCATCAAAAAGTTTGGTTATAACCTCATCATTTATACTAATTTGTTGAATATTTTTGATAATCCTTTGATTTTCATTATAAGTTATCGAATAACCTTTTTTTAAAATGTTGGAAGGATCTAGTAATGCAATTTTATTTTCAAAGTTGTTTAGTAATGAATTATTATTTTTTAAGGTATGTTTAGATCCGGTAATTAATGTTTTTTTATAGAAAATTAAATTTTTTTTAGCTGATAATAATGATTTTGTTGTTGTGGACTGAATGGATGAAATGTAGCCATTAATCTTAGTATTCTTTTTATGAATTAATTGGGTTGCCGAATTTTTGAATTTTTCTTGTAATAGTGCAAATTTATTATTTTGTTTATCTAAAATATTTTTCGTTATTGGGATAAAAATTGAGCTAGATTGGATGAGTTTTGTTTTTTGATGATTGATAAAATCAATAGCAATATCATAAATTCGTTCTTTATAAAAATCAATTATCTGTTCAAACGCTAATGTTTTTTCAATAATATATTCAGCAACTGCCGTAGGCGTTTTTAGCTTCTGGTGAGCTACCATATCTACAATCGATTCATCTTTGTCGTGTCCTATTCCTGTTAAAACAGGTATGGGATACTGGGCAACATTTGCAGCCAGTAAATAGTTGTTAAAACAATTTAAATCAGCTTGCGACCCACCACCGCGAATCAGTACTACAATATCGAAAAAATGTTCATTTTTAAAAATTTTTTCCAACGCATCAATAATAGATTCTTCGGCCTGCAAACCTTGCATTAACGATGGAAATAATTTTATATAATATTTATACCCATATTTATTGTTCGTTAATTGATGCATAAAATCCTGATAACCTGCTGCTGTTTCGGATGAAATTACGGCAATTTTTTGAGGGACTATCGGAAACTCCAGTTCCTTATTCATATGGATAATCCCATCTTCTTCGAGCTTTCGTAATGTTTCTGTTTTTTTTTGGGCTAAATCGCCCAGGGTATAATTGGGGTCAATATCTGTAATGTTTAAGCTAAAGCCATACAACTCATGAAATTCAACGGTTACTCGTATTAAAATTTTAAGCCCTGAAGCCAGTTCGTGACCGGTAACACTCTCGAAATATGGTTTCAACATTCGGAAAGTAAATGCCCAGATGGTTGCTCTGCTTTTAGCAATAATATTTTCATTGATGGCATCTTTTTCAATCAGTTCAAGGTAGCAATGCCCGTTACGATTAATTTTTAATTCGCTTATTTCAGCTACTACCCATAGCGATTCGGGAAAATTTAATTTTATTTTTTCCTGAATGGATCGATTGAGTTCCAGTAAACTGATTTTTTGTATCATGAATTATATTTTGCTAATCTGTTTACTTAATTTGCGATTCCCCATTTTTATCTTTAAGAGATAAATACCCGAAGGTAATTCATTAAGATTATCCAATAT
>CAZWPU010000027.1:11512-15044 GCA_964635605.1 uncultured Bacteroidales bacterium
TTCGCATAATTTCCATATTATTTAAATCCGGAAAATGTTGCCATAAACAAGCAGCCAATCCAGATATTAATGGCGCAGAAAATGAGGTTCCGTTGGAAATGGTAATAGCTCCGTCAACCCCTTGTATAGCTGTTTGATATCCCATGGCGGCAATATTTGGTTTAATTCTGCCATCGAATGTAGGGCCAATGCTGCTAAAGTATGAATATTCGGCATATTGGTTTACGGAACCAACCGTTAGTACACTATCTCCATCAGCAGGGGCTGTAATATATTTCCAGGGATCATCACCCTGATTTCCTGCGCTTACCACAACGAGCACCCCTTTTGATGCTGCAATATCAGCTGCTTTGGTTATAAAAGCACTATTCCCGTTCATATCCTCATAAGTATAGTTTAAAACAGGATCATCAAATTCGAAATAGCCTAACGAAGTATTTATGATATCAGCACCAACACTATCGGCAAATTCGGCAGCAGCTACCCAATGGTCTTCTTCAATGCTATATTCCGAAGCCGTTTGTTCTGATCGTAAAAGCCAGTAACTGGCTTTTGGCGCAGTACCAATTAATTCACCCGGAATGTTCGCTCCCATTACAGACAAAACCTTCATTCCGTGAGATGATGCATCAAACACCATCGTATCTCCATCTACAAAATCATAAGTGCCTAAGATTTGATTATTATTCCATAAACTATCGAATGCAGGTAAAATATCAACATTATAAAACCCGGCATCCAGAATGGCAATAATCATGTTTTGACCCATATTTCCATTACGATGCAAAGTATACCCGTTAAGCATTGAAATTTGAGTAGTACCAAAACCATAATCAAAAATACTATCACCCTTTAATTGATGTTCTTTTGCAGGGCAATTAGATTTTTTTTTGTTTCTATATTTAGGATTGGGCCCAATTTTTTGATTTGATTTTATAAAATTAAGTTGTGATATGGTGTCCATTAGTTCTGCATCAGTAGTATAGACTAAAGCTGTATTTAACCATTTTGAGGTATTTTTTATGGTTAGTCCCAGTTTCTTTAAACTATCAAGGTAACTTGTATTAATCGGGAGATCATTTTCTTGAATGGGTATATTTTGCTTTAAGCGCCGTTGAATAGCTTTTGTGGATAAAAATGCTTGGGGTTGTTCAATAGAATATTCGCTGTTGTTTTTGTCGGTAAAATAAATGCGGTAATTGTCAGGAGCTACCTGAGAAAAAAGGAGGGCGGGCAAAAAGAGCAAAAAGAAAAACAGTAAAAAATTTTGCATATTAAATTTGTTAATCTTTACAAATTTAACAAAAATGTTTAGAAAAGCTTAAACGATGATGCCCCCACCTAATAGCATATCATTTTTATAAAAAACAGCAGATTGTCCGGGAGTTATGGCAAAAACTTCTTTTTGGAAGTAAACTTTAATTACAGAGCCTTCCATTTTAATCGTACTTTTTACTCCTTCGCTTTTATACCTTACTTTAGTTGTTACTTCTATTTCGGTATTTGTAGGAATATCATTGATCAAATGATAATTTTTTACCTGTAGCTCTTTTTTGTACAGTTCGCCTCTTTTTCCTAAAACTATTTCGTTGGTTTTTGCATTTATTTTAAGCACGTACATGGGTTCTCCCAAAGCTATTTTTAATCCTTTTCGTTGCCCTATAGTATAAAAAGGATATCCTTCATGCTTTCCAAGATATTCTCCGTTGATAGAGATAAAATTTCCCGGTCCGACTTTCTGTGCTATCTCAGGAACATTAATTTTTAAATATTTTCGGTAATCATTATCAGGTATAAAACAGATCTCCTGACTTTCTTTTTTTTGAGCAAGTTTAACAAAACCTTTTTCTGCTGCCATGTTTCGTATTTCATCTTTGGTGAATTTGCCCAAAGGAAGAAGCGATTTTTTTAGAATATCCTGAGTTAGCCCCCACAAAAAGTAACTTTGGTCTTTTTTTAGGTCTTTTGCTCGTTTAATAATATATTTTGAATCTGTTTTTATGATTTGTGCATAATGGCCTGTAGCAATAAAGTCGCAGTTTAATTCGTCAGCTTTACGCAGTAATACATTCCATTTTATTTTGGTGTTGCATAAAACGCAAGGGTTAGGTGTTTTTCCACCAAGATATTCATCAATAAAATTACAGACTATGGTTTGATTAAATTCATCAATAATATTTTCAGTGTAATGTTTAATATTTAATTGTTCAGCTACAGCTTTAGCTTCGTGAACAGAATCAGTAGCATGTGAGCCGTCGCTTTTGTGGCGTGGATCCTTATTAATATTATCCCACATTATCATTGTTAATCCAACAACATCATACCCCTGTTCTAAAAGCAATATGGCAGCTAATGAGCTATCGATGCCGCCGCTCATTCCTAGTAATACCCTTTTTTTTATCATTAATAATGATTTATTTTTTCTTTTGTTGCGGTGGTTTTTGGTTAAATAAATCTTCGATAGAAGGTTCTTTAATTTTTCCTTTATTTTTTTCCAGCTTATCCAATTGTTCCTGTTCTAAACGTTCTAATTCTTCTTGGTTCTCGGCTTTACCGTTTATGTAGTTTAGTTGATCTTTTAATGTACCATCTTTATTATAGTATTTCCATTTTCCTTCTCTCTTGTTATTCTCGTATGAGCCGGTAATTAGAATTGTCCCATCGTCATTAAATACCGAATACTCACCATCAAGTCTACCGTTCATATACGATATGCGCATCATAATTTCATCATTTTCGTAGTATCTGATAGTCATTCCGTCCTGAATTCCGTTTCGCCAATGGGCTTCTTCTGATAATTGGCCGGTTTCGTAATATTTTTTTTCTACTCCATGTTTATTGTCCATTTTGTAGGGAACAGTGTTAATTAAAAAACCATCTTCTGTATAAAAATTCCAGATACTGTCTTTTAATTGTCCAACGTACAAGCCTTCTGCTTGTAAATTGTTGTCTGGATAATAAAACTGGGTAAAGACTTTATTTGAATTTTCTTTAAAAAGCATTTTTGCTTTTAATCGTCCTTCTTCATCGTATCTTTTTAAGGTTCCGGTGGGCTTTCCATTTTTAAAATACCCAATGTACTGGAGGGTCCCATTATCGTAGTGTTTTTTCCAATATCCGGTTCTTTGGCCGCGTTCATTGTATTGATTAATCGTATCATTAGTTGTTATATTTTGCGCAAAGCTAAATCCTGCAAAAATGAATAGAAGGAATAAGGTTAAGATGGTTTTTTTGGTATGCATGGTTTTGGTTTTTTATTTTTACAAAAGTAACAAGAATATATGATTTTTATTATTTGATCATATAATAAAAAAAAGAGCCCTGAATACAGGGCTCTCTTAGGTTTATTTGTTGAAGTTATGTTATTTTACTTCTTCAAAATCTACGTCAGTAACTTCTCCATCATCTTTTTTATCGTCAGAAGAAGCTTGCTGCTGCTCGCCACCCGGTTGTCCTTGCTGAGCATTTTGTTGTTGATCCTGGGTAGCTTTGTACATTTCTTCTGATGCTTCTTTCCATGCATTGTTTAATG
>CAZWPU010000028.1:0-12144 GCA_964635605.1 uncultured Bacteroidales bacterium
AACATTTTTGGGGACTTGTTTTGGGATGATAATCATAGCTTAACACATCCCACATTACTATGTGATATTTACCTTTTAACTGTTTTATTTGTCTCAACTTAATTTCTCCGTACGGAGGACGAAAAAGCTTTGAATAAATAAACTCAGAAGCTTTATAAACATCTTTATAATACGTCTGATTTTTTGTTTTCCATCCGCTAAGATGTGAATAGCTGTGATTCCCTACAGCATGTCCTTCATCTTTAATTTGTTGAAAAAGCCCGGGATTTTGTTCCACTTTTTTACCTAAGCAAAAAAATGTAGCCCGGGCATTATACTCTTTTAAAACCGAAAGGACCCACGGAGTAAATTCAGGTGTGGGCCCATCATCGAAAGTCAGAAATATTTCATTCTCCCGTTGGGGAAAATACCAGATCAACTCACGAAATATTCTGGCAGCAAGTCGTTCTTTGGTAAGCATCTTAGCGATATTGTTGCATATAGTTTAGAAAATGCTGTTCAATCTGTTTACTCATTGCCTGTTGATTATTTTTGGATGTGATATTATAAAGGTTTTGCAATATATAAAGGTTTGTTTGGATTTCATTATTAATTTCAAGAGGCCCATTTTTATATTTGGGCTCAAGGGTAAAATAATAATCCAACTCTGCAACAACAATATCATTTAATCTTTTAACCAACTGAGTGCCCATTTCATTATTGCCGGCATGATAATATGCTGAAATAACCGTTAGCAGGGTATTGTTAAAAGGAATAATTTCTTCGGGAAATAGTTCCATACAACGATCTAAAACCATTATGGCAGAATCTTTTTTCCCTTCCTCGATTAATTTTTCGGCCAAACGCCCAAAATTAGAACGCATATTTGAAAACATCCGTATATTATTTTCATCCAGATAAATATCGCGTTCACCAATTCCTCCCCACTTAAACTTATTCATTACATTATCAAACATTACATCCGCATCAGCTTCACCAATATAAAATCTTTCTGAATCTGTTTCTATCGGAACAAGTTGATAAGTTAACCCATCAAGTTTAAAATATTTTTGAAGATTAAAATATTTTGTGCTGGCAACGGTCATGGCCCAATAAATAGGCCTTTCCCAATTATTAGTAGCTAATAAATCAAGCAACATTAAGCCATCCTTATATAAATAACTATTTCCCAACTTCCATTGCATTTCATCCACAATGCGACCGGAATATTTTTCGTTCACGATATTTTTCTTTATAACCGTTGTTGAATCAAGGGTAAGTTTAAATTGTTTGGTGGGGATATAGTTGATCTTTTCATTACGCACAAAAGGCGAATTAATTTTTGTTTTATCATCATCGCTGGCAACAAAATCGATAACCTGTTTTACTTCAACCGGTTGTCCTACTCTGTCCATCATCGGAAGGATATCGCGGTTACCCCGATGTATTTTATCATGTGTTAACGAAAAGGGCATGGGATCTGCTTCGTACGATTTTCTACTCATTTGTTCAATATACCACGAAGCACGCAGGTAACTCAAATTACACACTTTGATATCGGTACGTATTTCTTCCACTTCCTGTGCATACCAAAGCGGAAACGTATCGTTATCGCCATTGGTAAATAATATGGCATTTTCTTTACACGAATTTAGATAGTTATAAGCTAAATCGCGGGCTGTATATCTTCCTGAGCGGTCATGATCGTTCCAATTTTCCTTAGCCATAATTCCGGGAACAAAAATTAATGTTATAAGTGTTGTTAAAATGGCCGAAAAAGTACTGGGTATTTTTCTTCTTAAAAAGTCAAAAATTCCACTCACACCAATACCTATCCAAATGGCATAAGCATAAAACGATCCGGCAAAAGCATAATCTCTTTCGCGCGGTTGTATCGGATACTGATTTAAGTATACAACAATGGCTATTCCGGTTAGAATAAACAACATCATAACCACTATAAAATCATGTTTATTACGTTTATAGTGAAAACCCAATCCAATCAATCCTAAAATAAAAGGCAACATATAATATTTGTTTCGTGCCGGATTATTTTTTAGATGTTCGGGTACTTTATCCTGATCGCCTAAACGTGCATCATCAACAAAAGGGATGCCGCTCATCCAATTTCCATGAAGCACATTGCCATGTCCCTGAATATCATTTTGCCGGCCGGCAAAATTCCACATAAAATAACGCCAATACATATGTCCAACCTGATATTTAAAAAAGAAAGCTAAATTATTGCCAAAAGTAGGCCTTATTCTTTTTTCATTTTCTCCTCGTGGATTTTGAACATTAACCTCTTTTCCTTCCAGATTAACCCATTTTTTATATTCGTTAACATGCTTAGGGTCGCTGCTATACATTCTGGGAAAAAGGGTTGTAAACCGTTCGTCATACTCTACTTTCATTTTGTAGTCGACAATTTCATACCGGCCATTCTTCTTGATATATACCGGTCTGGTTTGTTTGTTGCTAACCATTGGGGCATCAAAGGTATGTCCATACAATAAAGGGGTATCGCCATATTGTTCACGATTTAGATAATACAGCAAATCGAAAACATTATCCGGATTATTCTGGTCCATTGGTGGATTAGCCGATGAACGAATAACAATCATCGCATACGATGAGTAACCAATTAAAATTACGGTTACTCCTAATAAAATCGTATTATAAACGACTTTCTTTCTACGCCGGGTATAGCGTAACCCCCAGACAATAAGCCCAATTAAGAGAAAAACATAAAATAGTACCCCCGAATTATAAGGTAATCCAAAACCATTAACGAATAACAAATCAAACCACGAGGCTACCTTAACTAATCCAGGTATAAGAATATACATTATTGACCCAAGCAGTATTCCGGAAACCAATAAAGCATAAAAAACTCCTGTTTTGGTAACTTTATATTTTTTAAAATAATATACAAATACAATAGCCGGAATGGCTAATAGATTAAGTAAGTGAACCCCAATGGACAGTCCCA
Organism: uncultured Bacteroidales bacterium; assembly: GCA_964635605.1. Classification (GTDB taxonomy): domain Bacteria; phylum Bacteroidota; class Bacteroidia; order Bacteroidales; family UBA12077; genus UBA12077. Next base: position 2,972 of record CAZWPU010000028.1, read on the forward strand.
TTAAATAAGCAATTAAAATAAGCCACCGGTTGGCATATTTATCTTCCGATTCGTTCTCCCATTTTAAAATAGCCCAAAAAACAACTGCTGTAAATAATGATGATGTGGCATACACCTCGGCTTCGACGGCTGAAAACCAAAAAGTATCTGAAAAGGTATACGCCAGGGCACCAACCAAACCGCTGCCAATAATAGCAACTATATTTCCGATGGTATACTCATCGGTTTTAATAAAAATTTTTCTTGCCAGATGCGTAATCGTCCAGAACAAAAACAGAATAGTAAATGCACTGGCCAACGCAGACATTAAATTCACCATTTGAGCTGCATTAGCAGGATCTCCGGCAAAAAGCGTAAAAAATCGACCTAAAATCATGAAAAAAGGAGCTCCGGGGGGATGTCCTACCTCCAAACGATAAGCTGTAGCTATAAATTCTCCGCAATCCCAGAAACTGGTGGTAGGCTCAATGGTTAAAATATAAACAATTGCAGCGACGAAGAAGGTTAACCATCCTGCCATGTTATTGTAAAACCGGAAATTTTTCATAAAAAACTATATTTTATCATCAAAATAAAACTCTAAAATAAATAAATAACCCTGTTTTTGAAATATTATTTTAGCTTATTTGAAAAATAACTGTTTTCAAGATTCTTTTTAACGCATTTTTCTTATTTTCGAAAACATAAATTTCCTAAAATGAACAGAAGGCAGGTTTTTTTACTATTTATTTTTTTATCACTTGCTTCAGCTCAGTGTTACTCACAAAGCTACCCTTCGTTTTATTATTATGATCAAGAAATTGATTCTGCGAAAATCAATAAACTTTTTTTACACATCGATAACACTGCCTTTTTTAAAAATAACGAGTATTTTGGAGATATTGCCAAAGGATATACATTGCTTGGCTTTCACCTTACACCTCAAATTATTTACCAGCCAACCGAAAAAATCAAATTGCGATTAGGCACACAATTTTTATCCTATTACGGACGAGAGGATGAAATGAAGGTTTCATTATTGCTCTCTTTTCAATATCAATTTCATCAGCATTTAAGCTTAACGCTCGGCAATATAAACGGAACGTTAAACCATCGCCTTATTGAGCCTTTATTTGATTACGAAAGATTCCTAACCCACAACATCGAAAATGGCATTCAGTTTTTAGGACATAGCGAAAAACTTTTTGCGGATTTATGGCTTGATTGGGAACAACAGATATTTTATGATGACCCTTTTCAGGAAAAATTTAATGTCGGCTTTTCTTTAGAATATTCAATTTTTACAAAAAATGATTATACGCTTTCCCTTCCTTTTCAAAACCTTATTCGTCATCAGGGAGGACAAATCAACCGTAATAATGAACCACTGGTAACCATTTTTAATAACGCTACAGGACTAAGCATAAAAAAAAATCTTTCCGGTAAATTTTTTCATCAGATTCATTTAAGCTCTTACCTTGTTAATTATCAAGACTTATCACCCACAAAACAACAAATGTTTATCGACGGAACAGGGAGTTATACCACCCTGGAAATATTTAACAACCGATTTAATTTTTTGACGGGCTACTGGTATGGAAAACAGTTTATTGCTCCACTTGGTAATCCTTTATACGAAACGTACTCAAGAACAAATATTTTTGTTGAAGAACCTGTTCGGCAATTAATTATGGCTAAAATCAATTATCATCAAAATATATTTAATGGAATCCATTTAGATGTTCGTTTCGAGCCCTATTTTGATTTGCTAAACGGTAATTTTGAGTATAACTATGGGCTGGTTATAATTTTTAAAGAAAACTTTTTTCTTAAAAAGATAAAAAAACACTAATCTAAAATAAACCTCCATGGTTTGTTTTTCCAAATATTGCCTGCATAATCAATTCCTACCCGAGGAGCAGATTTAAAATTAATTTCAAGAGGCTTCGTTGGGTGTTCTGTCCATAACCTCTCGGAAGTAATCAAATTTTCTCCATAGAATGATTTATCGATGACTAAATTTTTAGTAATCTTTCCCGGGCCGTTATAACCCTCGATTCCTCTTATTAAAATGGCTTGCGGATTATTTTCGTCGCCGGTCACAAAATTTAGCATCCAATAAATTCCATAAATCAGGTAAACATAAATATACCCTCCTTGATGATACATAATTTCTGTTCTTGGAGTACGCCCTTTGCAGGCATGACAGGCTAAATCTTCTTCTCCACGATAGGCTTCTACTTCGGTAATTAAATATTTATGGAGTGTGTTATCCTCAAATTTACGCACCAAATATTTCCCTAGCAACTCAGGTGCTACATCCAAAACATCACGGCAAAAAAAATCAGTCGTTAAACGATTTAATTTTTTCATTTTGGCTCAATACTCCATTTTATCTTCTTTTGCTCTCCATTTTTCAAAAGCCGCTATTGCTTCTTCTCTGAGTATTTGCTTGGTTGGGATTTTTCTTTTTTCAATAGGTTTCTCAAGCTCTTCGTAAATAAACGAATCATCAAAATCAATATCCCGGGCATCAATTTTGGTATTGGCAAAATATATTTTATCCAGACGAGCCCAATAAATGGCACCCAAACACATGGGGCAAGGTTCGCAGGATGAATAAATCTGACATCCACTTAAATCAAAGGTACCCAGTTTTTGTGTTGCTTCACGTATTGCATTAATCTCGGCATGAGCTGTGGGGTCGTTATTCGCTGTAACACGATTGGTCCCTTTGGCAATGATCTCTCCATCTTTTACAATAACAGCTCCAAAAGGGCCTCCACCTTCATTAATATTCTTAAGCGATAACTTAACGGCTTCACGCATAAATTCTTCGTTATTCATCATCTTTTTTCAATTTAAATCCATTTCCAAATAAAAATAGCGTGTAAAAATAAGAAAAAAATGTGACGCCAATTTGATTTTCCAACGTATCTTCGGTAAACATAGATAACATGGCTATTAAGAAAAATATCATAAACAAATAATTGCGAAAACCTTTTTGTTTAAAAAGTGGGAAAAATATACAAAACATAATCATTAAAAATCCTACCAACCCAAAGGAAACAAAAAAAGTTACATATTGATTATGGGTTCGGAATCTTTTTCCTGGAGGCAGTACGCTTTTATTGATCTCATATTGCGCATCAAAAGCATCCTGAACATCTCCCGTACCGATACCAAACCAAAAATTATTTTGAATGATTGAGGAAGCTGTTTTTAAAAATTCCCATCGTTGCGTAATCGAGTTTCCGGCTGGATTTGCTCCTTTCCGGTAAACATCAATCTCCCATATTGTCTGATATATCTTAGGATATAAAGCATATCGTTGGGTATAAATATAGTTCGCTATCCCATTTTCAATATTCTTAATATCTACAGAGGTTAATTTTGACATCCCAACCGAATCTTTCCGAATACCTTTTGATGTTAAGTATCTTATTAACGTTGTTTTAATCTGCTGTCCATTTTTATCTTTGGTTTTATAAGGAATATCGCTTTTGCGATTCCACTCTTTTTTTAACTCCTGCGGACAAACATAAAGCCATACATAATATCCGTTTTCAATTTGTTTCCATTTCGTATTATGCTGGTAAGAATTACCAGAAGCTGTATATTGTTCCAGGTTCTTAAAATCAACTTTTTCAATAGCATAAAATTTTGATATAGCATGTGTAAGAAATGTGGCAATCAGCAAAAATATGGTAACCATTAAAACCTGGACAAATAATCGAAGAACCAACTCTTTAATGCGGAATGAATAATATCCAGCTAAAAGAAAAAAAAGTATGAGAAATATGATTATCCCTGTCAACGATTTAAGGATAAATAAAAAATATACAAGCCATAAAATAGTTAAACTATAGGCAATAAACTCAAAACGGGTTTTATTAAAATTATTTGAAAATAAGAAATATGCTAATGAAAAGATGCTCACATTAATAAGTAAACTTAACCGGATGTGAGAAAAAAACATTGAAATATCACGAATATCATTGATTGGATAATCGATAATACCCAATAAAACAGAAGTACTTATTAAGGTAGAAATACATACCGAAAACGAAAACAAAAGCAAGAGAAATTTAAATTGATATTTTTCAAGTGTTGGAGATGACCCAATAATTAAAGGAAAAACAATTAAAATCAATTTATTTTTCAAATCAAAAAAAGCATATTGAAAATTAGAGGTATTCAGCAGCCATAGCAGATGAACTAAAAAAATCCCACAAAAAATTAAAATTGAAGGATTATTCTTCAATTTGTTAAATTTTTCGACAAAACGGCCTTCCAACACCCAGTTTGTGGCAAGAGTAATCATAGAAACACTAACCGCGAACTTTGACAGGGGCAAAGAAGCCGCAACCAAAAGCAAGCTGATATAATATATCTTTTGATGGTTGATATGTAATTTCAAAATCCTCATTTATTAGCCTAATTACCGCATAAAGATAAAGAAAAGATTTTTGTAGTTAAAAATGATGCTTTACGAATATAAAAATAAAAACACATGGTGTGAAAAAAAATTACATATCAATTTACTGATAAATTACGAATTGAGGGGAAACAGAAAACATCAACAAAAATTTAAATCTGAAGAAATCACCTGCCAAAATCATTTTAAAAAAACCTTTTTATATTAAACAAAATCATTATTTTTGCGCTTTGTTTTTCGTGTATTATCTGATTACATTTCACATCAATAAGTTATTAACAAATAATTTGTTGATATTTTCTTGATTTATAAAAAATAATTGTATTTTTGCAATCCGCAAAATACAGCTTGTATAATTGTATATAGGTATTAATTAAAAAGTTAGGAGTTTAAAGTGGATACATTAAGTTACAAAACAGTATCAGCAAACAAAGCTACTGTAGAAAAAAATTGGGTGCTTGTTGACGCAAAAGATGAGGTTCTAGGCCGGTTAGCTTCTAAGGTTGCAAAAATTTTAAGAGGGAAAAACAAACCTTCTTTTACACCACATGTTGATTGTGGTGATAATGTTATTATTATTAATGCTAGCCAGGTAAAGCTAACAGGAAACAAAATGACACAAAAACAATATGTTAGTCATTCAGGTTATCCGGGAGGCCAGAAAACAACTACCCCTGAGGAGTTGTTCTCAAAGCAACCTATCAAAGTTATCGAAAAGGCTGTAAAAGGAATGCTTCCAAAAAACCGATTAGGAAGCGAACTTTACAGAAATCTTTATGTATATGAAGGCAGTAAACATCAACACGAAGCTCAAAAACCAAAAAAAGTAGATTTAAATTCAATTAAATAATAAGTATGGAAGTAATAAATGCTTTAGGAAGAAGAAAATCCGCTGTTGCAAGGGTTTATTTAAGCGAGGGAAAAGGGAATTTCACTATTAACAACCGTGGAATTGAAGATTTCTTTACTACAAAATCATTACAGTATATTGCTAATCAACCACTAAACCTGGTAGAGGTTAAAGGTAAATATGACGTAAAAGTTAATATTTATGGTGGTGGTATAAAAGGACAAGCCGAAGCGGTAAGATTAGGAATCTCAAGAGCTTTAAACAAAGCTAATCCTGAATTTAGAGATGCTTTAAAGAAAGCTGGATTCTTAATGCGTGATTCAAGAGTAGTAGAGCGTAAAAAACCAGGACAACCCAAAGCGCGCAAGCAGTTTCAATTTAGTAAACGATAATATTTATATAATTATCCGTTTAGTATCTAAATTGTTGAGACCTCCGCAACGGAGTTACTCAATAATTGCTAAATAAAGAATGTAAACGAAAAAACAAAAAAAATGTCAAGAACAAGTTTTAATGAATTGTTAGAAGCAGGTGTACACTTTGGACACCTCAAAAGAAAATGGAATCCTGCCATGGCTCCATATGTTTTTATGGAACGTAACGGGATACACATTATTGATTTGCAAAAAACAGAAGCCAAATTAAATGAAGCATGTGACGCTTTAAGACAAATTGCAAAATCAGGCAGAAAAATATTATTTGTAGCCACAAAAAAACAGGCAAAAGATATTGTATCAGAAAAAGTCGCTCAAACAAGAATGCCTTATGTTACTGAACGTTGGCCAGGTGGAATGTTAACGAATTTTCCAACCATCAGAAGAGCTGTAAAAAGAATGTCTACTATAGACAAGATGGCTACCGATGGTACATTTGACAACTTAGCCAAAAGAGAAAAGTTACAAATCACCCGACAAAGAGCCAAGCTGGAAAAAATGTTAGGAAGTATTGCCGATATGACCCGCCTTCCAGCAGCGATGTTTGTTGTTGATGTATCAAAAGAATACATTGCGGTTCGTGAAGCACAACGACTAAATATCCCTTTATTTGCTATTGTTGATACCAATTCAGACCCAAGCAATATTGATTTCCCAATCCCTGCGAATGATGATGCATCAAAATCAATCTCATTAATTTTAGATAAAGTTACAGAAGCCGTAAAAGAAGGGTTGGAAGAGCGAAAGATGGAGAAAGAAAAAGAAGGTGGTGCTAAAGAAAAGAAAAAAAGCACCAAGAAACCTGCCGGAGATGTTAAGAAATCAAGCGCACGAAAGTCAAAAGATGAAAGTGACGCAAAAGAAGAGGCAGAAAAGACTACAGCCAAAGCCGAAAAAGCTGAAGTAAAAGAAGAAAAAGAAGAGGAGAAGAAAACGGCTGAGGAAAAAAATGAAGATACCAAAGAATAATTGTTAACATTGAAAAAAAATAAAAGATGGCTCAAATAACTGCATCCGACGTAAATAAGTTAAGAAAAAGTACCGGTGCCGGAATGATGGATTGCAAAAAAGCACTTGTAGAAGCTGACGGAGATTTCGATAAAGCAACCCAAATTATACGTGAAAAAGGACAGGCAATTGCCAACAAACGTTCTGACAGAGAAGCAAGCGAAGGCGTTGTACTAGCAAAAACAAACGATGATCATACGAAAGGCGCAATTATCTCCTTAAACTGCGAAACCGATTTTGTTGCTAAAAACGATGATTTTGTTGCTATTGCTGAAAAAATATTAAATAAAGCAATTGAAAGTTTCCCTGCTGATATCGATGCTTTAAAAAATATCGAATTAGATGGTAAACCTATTGGTGATATTGTTGTTGAACAATCGGGTATTATTGGAGAAAAAATTGAACTTTCATTTTTTGATAAATTAGAAGCTGAATATATTTCTGCGTATATCCATAGCGACAAAAAACTAGCTACTTTAGTAGGTTTTAGCAAAGCAGGTATTGACGAGCAAGTTGGAAAAGACGTTGCTATGCAAGTTGCTGCAATGAATCCTGTAGCTGTTGATGAAAATCAAGTTCCTCAAGAAGTTATTAATAAAGAGCTTGAAATTGGCAGACACCAGGCACTTGCTGAAGGCAAACCTGAAAACTTAGTTGATAAAATTGCTCAGGGTAAACTAGGCAAATTCTACAAAGAGAATACTTTAGTAAACCAGGCTTTTATCAAAGATAGTAAAATGTCGATTAAGCAATATCTGCAACAAGCAGATAAAGAGCTTACGATTAAAGCTTTTAAAAGATATTCTATTAAACAATAATAAATGGTAGAGATATATTATTAAGGAGTTCAATTTTTTTGAGCTCCTTTTTTTATTCATTATTTTTAACGCGAAATAAAATTATATTAACGATGAAAATTGTTCAAATAGAACCCATTGGCATCAATTCTGATGACCTAAAAAAAATAGAAACAAATTTTGAACGTGCGGGGCATGAATGGATCCATTACGATCATAAACCACAAAATGAAAAAGAGCTTATAGAAAGAGCTAAAGAAGCCCAGGTTATCATTTTAAGTAATCTTCCACTTTCCAAGAATGTCATTTCTCAATGTCCTGATTTAAAAATGATTTCAGTAGCATTTGCCGGCGTTGATCATATTGCAATGGATGTATGCCGTGAAAAAGGTATTGTAGTTTCAAATGCAGCCGGATATTCGAATCATGCTGTTTCGGAGTTAACCATAGGAGCTGCGATTAACCTATATCGTAAAATTTCGTGGAGTGACCATCAAACCAGAAACTTATCCGATCGACAAGGGTTTTTAGGCTCAGAGTTACATGGAAAAATATTCGGAATTATTGGAACAGGACAAATCGGTTCGCAAGTTGCCCGATTAGCTAATGCTTTTGGCTGTAAAGTGTTGGCTTTTAATCAATCTAAAAAAGCTTTTCCTAATGTAGAATTTTCAAATTTAGATTATTTATTAAAAAACAGCGACATTGTCTCGCTACATGTACCGCTAACCAAAGAAACCAAACATCTGATTGGTGAAAGTGAAATTAAATTAATGAAAAATACAGCGATCCTAATGAATACCGCTCGTGGACCGGTTGTTGATTACCATGCTTTAGCTACTGCTTTAAAAAATAATAATATTGCCGGAGCGGCTATTGATGTTTATGAAAAAGAACCTCCGTTAGATAAAAATCATCCCCTATTTGAAGCACCCAACACCATACTATTTCCACATATAGGGTATGCTACAAAAGAAGCCATTCAATTAAGAGGAAAAATTGTCATCGATAATATTTTTCAATGGATGGCCGGGAAACCTCAAAATGTAATGCACTAATAATAATATAGGACATAAAAAATGGGTTAACATTTTATCGTTAACCCATTTTTGTTTATCTAAAAATCTACTAAATTATAAGCATTGCATCGCCATAAGTTCCAAAACGGTACTTCTCATTTACGGCTTCTTTATAAGCATTAATTACTACATCATATCCGCCAAAAGCGCAAACCATCATTAACAAGGTTGAATAGGGTAAATGAAAATTTGAAACCATCATGGTAGGTACCTGAACCTCGTATGGAGGAAAGATAAATTTATTGGTCCAGCCATCGAAGGGTTTTAAATGACCTGTAGTTGAAATAGATGATTCCAATGTTCGTAACACCGTAGTGCCAACAGCTACAATATTTTTCTTTTTATCCTTAGCCTCATTTACCTTTTTAACCGCTTCGTTCGTAATTTGAATCTTTTCCGAATCCATTTTATGCTTTGTAAGGTCCTCAACATCTACGGTTCTAAAGTTTCCAAGGCCTACATGAAGTGTTATTTCAGCAAAATCGACACCTTTAATTTCAAGTCTTTTCAACAATTCGCGGCTAAAATGCATACCTGCAGTAGGGGCCGCAACAGCACCTTCGTATTTTGCATAAATGGTTTGATATC
>CAZWPU010000028.1:12244-14901 GCA_964635605.1 uncultured Bacteroidales bacterium
CCTGCAGTAGGGGCCGCAACAGCACCTTCGTATTTTGCATAAATGGTTTGATATCTATCCCTGTCTTCGGGTAATACTTCCCGATTAATAAATTTGGGTAATGGTGTTTGTCCTAATTCATATAAAGTTTTTTTGAACTCTTCGTACGAACCATCGAAAAGAAAACGTAAAGTTCTTCCTCGAGAGGTTGTGTTATCAATAACTTCTGCAACAAGTGTATCATCCTCGCCAAAATACAATTTATTGCCAATACGAATTTTTCGGGCCGGATCAACCAATACATCCCATAAGCGTTGCTCTCTGTTTAACTCACGCAACAAAAAAACTTCAATTTTGGCTCCGGTTTTTTCCTTATTGCCATACAAACGAGCAGGAAATACTTTGGTGTTGTTAAAAACCATCACATCCTGATCATCTACATAATGAACAATGTCTTTAAATACTTTATGCTCAATTTTACCGGTTTCCCTGTTAACAATCATTAATCGGGATTCGTCTCTGTTATCTGTCGGGAATTTTGCGATAAGTTCTTTTGGGAGATTATACTTAAACTGAGATAACTTCATCAATTCAACTGATTTATAGGTTATACTTTAGTGCCCTGCTTATACGCACCATTTAAAAAAGGGTTACAAAATTACTAAAAAATTTTCAAACTCCTGCAATGTAATCGAAGAATCTATGCTATAATCTCCTATGCGAGTTCTAATTAATTGAGTTAAATGTGCCCCACTGGATAATTTTTCACCAATATCTCTGGCTAAGGATCGAATATAAGTCCCTTTGCTACAAACTACCCTAAAGGTAATGTAAGGTAAATCATAAGCAATTAATTCAATCACCGAAATAGAAATTGGATTGGATTTCATTTCCACTTCTTCTCCTTTTCGGGCATACTCATAAGCCCTTTTGCCGTTAATATTTTTAGCCGAAAATATCGGCGGGATTTGTAGCTGCTCACCAATGAAACCCTGAAGGACATCTTTCACCATATTTTCGTTAATATGATCTGTAGGATAGCTCTGATCGTAGTTTGTTTCTAAATCATAGGATGGTGTTGTTTTCCCCAACATAATCGTAGCCACATATTCTTTTTCGGCAAGCATTAATTCATTGATTTTTTTGGTTGCTTTACCTGTACAAACCAAAACCAATCCTTCGGCTAAAGGATCTAATGTCCCGGCATGTCCAACTTTAAAGTTTTTGACTCTGATATTTAATTTTTGCCGTAGTTTTTTTGAGATTTGATTCTTGATCTTCTTAACCACATCAAAAGAGGTCCACTCGTAGGGTTTATTCATGGGAAGAATAACTCCCTTTTGAAAATCTTCAATACTATTCAGTGTAAAATCCATGTAACGAATTAAAATGAGAAGATAATAGCTATAGAACCAATGATAAAACAATAAATGGCAAAATAGATTAATTTCCCTTGTTTAACAATTTTAAGCATCCACTTACAGGCGAGCAGCCCGGAAATAAATGCGGCCAAAAAACCAACGATTAAAGGTGTTGTTTCAACCGATGAAGCAAAAGCAATCTTTGAATCCATCAAATCTTTCACATTCGCTCCGATAATCGGAATCAATACCATTAAGAAAGAAAATTTTGCTACATATTCTTTTTTGTTGCCCAGATATAACCCTGTTGCAATGGTTGCTCCCGAACGAGAAATTCCGGGCAACACAGCAAGCATCTGAGCAATTCCGATAATAAAAGAATCTTTCCAAGTAATATCTTTTTGCCGCTCTTTGGCATAATAGGTAAATGCTAAAAGCAATGCCGTGATTAACAACATAATTCCCACCAGAAGTATATTTCCGGTAAAAAATCCTTCGATTTCTTCCTTAAAGAACAACCCGGCTATTAAAACAGGAATCATGGAGATAAATATTTTCAGGATATATTTCGTTGAGTCATTCCATTGGAATTTAAAAAAATCACGAATTAACTCCACAATCGTCTTCCAAAAAATAATCATGGTACTTAATACGGTGGCACCATGAACAACAACCGTAAACGTAAGGCTCTCCTTGACTTCAACACCCAAAATATGTTTCCCTAGCTCTAAATGTCCGCTGCTGCTAACCGGCAAAAATTCGGTAAGTCCCTGGATAATACCAAGGATTAATGCTTCTAACCAATCCATAAAAAGAATTTAAAAAATTTACTTTTCGGGTGAATCTGATTCTTTGGGTTTTTTCATGATGGCATAAATCTCAAAGATAAAACCCGCAAGAACAATAATGGGTGCTAACGTGATGCGCCTAAAGCTAAAAATCTTTTCGTTAAACACCTCCGGGCTTTCGGCTTTTCCTCCAATCATTAGAATAAAACCCAATATGATAATTCCGAAACCAATGGCTAAAAGTTTGTAGTTTTCTTTTCCCAAAGCAAATTCAACTTTCTTATCTTCCGGTTTATTTTTTTTAGACATTGCTCAAATATTTTAATTAATAGTATAATTTATCGACATTCATTCGTAAATATTTAGATACTGCAAAGAATGTTGAAATCCAGTTAATGATGATACCAATAAAAAGAACGCCTAAAAATAAAACGCCAATTATTTCAATATCCTGGAAATTAATCACTTCTTTAAATTCCTTTTGCGCAAGATAAAGGACTCCGTTTAATAATCCAATCGCTAATAATGC
>CAZWPU010000029.1:0-14540 GCA_964635605.1 uncultured Bacteroidales bacterium
GGCCCAACGACAAGGCTTTTGCTGCAGTAGGTTTTACCGCATGGATTATCAGTATTATCATATTGTTTGTATTGGGAGGAACGCAAGTAAGAAACCTTGCTCTTTCTGTAAAAGATAAAGAAAACATAATGATTGAGGAGCCTGCCAATAAAACATTGTATTTAAAGGCAAAAGAAGGTTTCCCGGTAATCAAATCGACCTTTTATATTTTCGATAGCGAATTTATGGTAATGCATGATAAGAATGACGTAAAACAACTGTATGCTTATCCGGAAATAAATATTGTACCGAACCATTCGGATCAATTCGAAATTGAAATTTGTAAAAAAGGACGTGGCAAAAACCGAATGAAAGCATTGGAAAATATCCAAAAAATAAGTTACCAATGCACCCAGCAAGACTCCATTATATGGTTTGATCCGGTTTACTCGTTGCGTGACGAAAACCGGTGGACCTTTCCGGAAGTGGATATTACCGTTCGGGTACCCGAAGGATCTATTCTTTATCTGGATAAAAGTTTGGAAGAGCAACTGGATTATGTTACGAAAGATAAATATTACCGTACCGAAGAGATGGTAAATCACTACTGGATGATGACCGATGATGGGCTTGAAAAATATTATAAGGTAACCTACGATGACGAATAATTTAAAATAAAAATTTATGAATAAACTATTCAAGATATTAATTGCTGTACTATTAATAACATCATTAACAGCTAACTTCTTATTAATTAGAAACAGACAAGATTCGTATAAAACATTTGTATTTAATGATGCCAACACACATGAATCTTATGAAACAATTCACCATATTAAAGAAGCACAGGAGATAAGCACAGGAAAAGGAATAAAAGTTGGGATTATTGACAAGTACTTTGGTATAGAAAAACATAAAATTCTGTATGTGAAAGGAGTAGATTTTACCGATTCTCCTAATAATTTAAACTTGATTGATGAACATGGTTATTGGATGGCTACAACCTTAAAAGAAATTGCACCTGATGTTGAAATTTATGCATTAAATGCAAGAGCTAATAGCCCAGAAAAAACTGCAGCATCAATAATACAGTCAATTGATTGGGCCATAAAAAACAACTTGGATGTTTTGACCTATTCTGCAGAACAATTTGATCCCGAAAATCGTAAATTAATCGATGAAGCAGTACAAAAAGCTATTGAACATAATATTATTACAACCTTTATCCATTATACGTATCCGGATAATATTTTACCTTATAGCTTTTTTGTTAAGCCTCCAAGTTATGATAGAGAGCCTGATATTAAAGTATACCATAAAGACTATAATGTCTTAAATACAATCTTTTACGATCGCTACATTAAATCAGGAAGAAACCCAAAAAGTGGTGATGAAATTCCATATTTTTCAATCTCATCTATGTCGCCTGTTTTGGCTGGTGTGATAGCTTTAATAAAAGAAACTAATCCAGATTTAAGTTCAAATAAGATTAAAAAAATTTTATCTGAAACAAGTAAAACAATCAATTATAATGACAGAGAAATTGAAAATGTATTAGATGCTTACGCAGCAGTCAACTACTCTTTAAATCATAAAACGGTGATAGAATAAGTTTTTTAAAATTTTTTATGTAAAAATATTTGCAAACAATTTTTTTTTTATAAATTTGCACACTCAATCACTTGTCCGATGGTGTAATTGGCAACACATCTGGTTTTGGTCCAGAAGAGTCCAGGTTCGAGCCCTGGTCGGACAGCAAAAATCCTGACATTTATCGTCAGGATTTTTTATTTCAACTCATTTAGTTCCTGCATTTTACTAAAACCAATCCAAACCATATATCAGCAGAATACAGGCTCATAAAAATAAAAGTCTTTTCGATTTCATAATTTTTGAGAGTTTTCGAAATAAAACAAGCTATTTAAAAATAACTCTTTTATCTCAAATTTTGAACTCCTGTATGTGTAAGCTTCCCATTTTTAGGATCGGGTTTAAGTAGACTTTTTCGAAGGTATTTTTTTAATCCGGTACAGCGCTGCCTTAAATTAACCGAAAATTGATTATATTTGAGTTATTATTAAAAAATAAAATCAGTTTTTAGACAGACTGTCGTTACCACACATAATAAATAAAAAAAAAGAAAATGAAACAATTAACAGTAAAGCATCTGATACTTATCTGCATTTTATTGTTAAGTAAATCAATGCTAAATGGACAAGAGAAACTAATGAAAATTGATAGCTTATATTTGACATCAATTGATGATTTTTATAAAAATGCAGATAGTGCAAAAAGTGAAATTTGGAATGGGATGGAGCTTGCACCCATTTGTTTGTACAGAGTTAATGGCCCTGCCTTGTTATATAATCATCCTAACCCTCCAAAAAAATGCATACAGGTAACAGACAAACTGTATGTCGGAAAACAAAGTGACTTGCAACTATTTGGATCAACCCAAATGGAAATTAATGGCACATTAACAGCTATTGCTGACTATGGGGCTAATAGTATTTCTTGTATTGAAGAAGTTTATGCTGTAGTTTTTCATGAACTTCATCATGTTTATCAAAGCAATTATATTAATCGAATTAAATTTGATAATCCTGCAATATTACTTACTTATCCTGAGAACCATGAAAATGATGCCATAAAAAATTATGAGCAAAAAATATTATTTAAAATGTGCTTTGAACAGGATAGTCTAAAATTCCATACCCTTTTGAATCAGTTTTACAGTTGTAGATTAAAAAGAGAACAAATAATCAGCACTTACATAAAATATGAAGAATCTGTGGAAAATATTGAGGGTCCTGCATTTTATTGTGAGTATAAGTTCTATAACATATTTTCTTCTACCGATAATGTATTGAAAAACAACTACAATAACAATCATTTTTTTAGAATCCTAACTAATCCATATTACGGAAGAAATAAGTTGCGGGAAAGGCATCTTGCTTCTGGTATGGCTATGTGCTATATCCTTGATAAGTATTTTAACAATTGGCAGAGCGATTATTATTCCAAGGAAATATCGCTCTATTCTTATTTCATGTCCCGGTTTAATCCACAAAAAAAAGAACTGAAAATTGATTCTTCATTTTTTTCTCTAAGTAATCTTCACACACAACAAGCCATATTGGAGCATCAAATGTCCTACGACAAATTCATTAATCAGCCAGGGACTAAGATAACCCTTGAATTTTCGAAAACACCAAAATTTGAAGGTTTTGACCCTATGAACGCTGAATCGATAAATGACAGTATCATCTTACATTCTACAATACTTAAACTTTCAAATGGAGATGAGAACAAGCTATTTATAAACTACGACAGGGCAATTACTTTAATTGATAAAGAAATCTGGTTTGTAAGAAAGGTTAATCTTTTTGCTCCAAAAGAAAATATTCGAATAGAAAACAACAAGATATTTATTGATACTGAAAAAATAAGTATAGCATGGACTGGGAAGCTAAAAAAGAAAAAAGTGAATGAGATAATTTTCAGTTGTAAATAATCAAGAATTACGTGTTGAACGAACCGGTGTTTAAGTAATTGCGAGGCCTTTAGCAATTGTTTTATTTCTCTGTAGCTTAATACTAAAGGTAGTTTCTTAGGTAATATGAGGCTCGGAAGGAACACTCGTTTTCCTGGAATACCCAAAACGTTATATACAAAACGTTATGCATAAACCGTATGTTTAAAATAGCTCGATGATGTTGTGTTTCTCTGGGTTTTAAGGTACTGAAGGTAATCTAACACCTGCTCTTCATCCAGTTCAACAGGACTACAGTTAAAATGTAAGGCCATATTAGCCAGACATCAGGTGTAATTCGATAAAGTGCTCTTGCTCATACCGGAAATTTCAATGTGTTGCTTGAGTTTTAAATAAAGTTCATTAAATTTAAGAATTGAAAAACAAGCGCGTTCAATTAAAGTTGTGTGTTTTTTTCATAAATATTTATTATTGATGAATAAACCTAAAAGTACAAAGATTTTTCTTTAGCTACCTTTAGGTTCCGTTAAACAGGCAAGTCAAACTAATTGCGGGTGCTTATTAGCCTTTCGGCTGATGATCCCGAATTCTAAGATTAAAACAAACAATTCTATTATAAAATTAGTAATATTTTATTTACTCAATTACTATGTTATATTTGTTAAATATTAGCTAAAATTATGTTTTCGAGGATAAAGCAAGCAATAGATAAAGAAATTAGAATGAGTCCTGAGCTTTGGATTAAACTTCAGGAATTTGGAAAAATTCGACACCTTAAGAAAAACGAATATCTGCTAAAAGCCGGACAGGTTATTCATTATGGATACTTTGTAAATAGCGGTAGTCTGGTCAAAACATTTATAAACCAAAACGGGAAGGAAATAGTTCAAGGATTTTATATCGACAATACTTATACTTTTCTATCAGAAGTTACCAGCTATTTTTCAGAGCATGAATCAGCTTTTGATGTAAAGGCTCTTGAAAGCTGCGAAATTATTGAATTTTCGAAATCACAACTGGAATATTTAGCAAATAATTTTAAAGAATTTGCTATATTTTATCATAAAATTACAGCTAAAAGTTATCAAAACTTGTATATGTTCAGCGCCATGCGCCTTTCATTAGATGCTGAAGATTTTTTAATGTTTCTATATGATCAGCATCCAATTCTTTTACAGAGAATACCCGATAAATACATTGCTGAGTTTATGGGTATAAGCAAAGAATGGCTTAGTAAGCTCAAAAAAAAGGTCCTCAAAATCAATTTGCAAAACCGCTAAAAAACTTTATTTTAAAAATTCCATGTTGCAAAGTTGAACTAGTTCAACTTTTCTTATTTGCCACTTCTCTACTTTTGTTCCATTCTTTTAAGAATATAAATGAGTTCGTTTTTTGTTTAAAAAATTATTCAAAAAAACGAAAACGGATTTAAAAACAAACATCGAAAACAATTAAAAATAATATGAAAACAAACGTTTTATTTCTAATTCTAATTCTTACATTAAGCTCAAGTTTATTTGAATTGAATGCTCAATCGCTTCAGGTTTCTCCTGAATTAAAGGAGTTTATCGAACTTTCGTTGAATAAAGATCGCAAAGTTGCTGATAAAGACATCGACAAACAAATTACTGAAGTCCAGCGAAAAGCTGTTCGGTCAGCGTACCTCCCAAAACTTGAACTTGGCGGAAAATATCTATTTGCGTATTCCTCGATAAATTCAGAAATTGGTGAAGTTGAGGGTTTTGAAAGCCTTGGAAATCTTCAAGAATTTATGATGAGTCCGTCTTTCCCCCTTATGTTCCCAACACTTGCCGGATTAACCGAAGAAATTACAAAACTGGAACAACTCATGATTCAACAAGGAATGTCAATTCCATCGATTTCAAAAAACATCGAGGGCGATTTATATGGAAATTACTACGGGCTGGATGCAACTGCAACCATGTTAGTATATAGCGGTGGCCAGGTTCCAAATATATCGAAGGCACTAAACGAAAAGATTAAAGCACAGAATGCGATGTCGGATAAGTGCAAATCGGATATTATTAGTGAAGTGATTTTTTATTACGATCAACTGGCCTTACTCAACCAATCCAAACAAGTACTTGACGAATCAGCGATACGATTAGCTGCTGAAAATAAATTTGCAACCCTTGCGTTAAAAAATGGATTGGCGACATCATTCGACACGCTTAAAATTGCAGTTGCAAACGCTAACCTGAATGCTAAACGTTCAGCGTATGAAAGCAAGAAGACATTACTTTATCAAAAATTGGCACAGCTCACAGGCAAACCAATAGACAAATTCAAAATATTAAATCCAAGCTTAAATTTATTGATTTATGATGATACTGCCGATATCAGCAAAAGAGCCGAATTACGTGCTTTAACAGCAAGTGCTGAAGCTCAAAAATTTATGTTGAAAGCTGAAAAATCACATTACCTCCCAAAAGTACAGGCTCTGGCTTCAGTGCGGTATGACAATATTTTTAATGCCAAAGCGAATATGAATGCCCCTTTACCCATGGATATGAAAATAGATAATATTGATTTAGGCCCGACATATATGGTCGGCATAGGTTTCAAATGGGAAATTTTTGACCGCTCAGGAGGCACATCGAAAGTAAAGCAGGCGATACTCGAAGTAAAAAAAGCTGAAAATGCCCGGGAAGAGGCCAGAGAATTGCTTCAACTCAATCAAACCAATGTTACCACAAATTATCAGTCGACTACATCGCAGGTAAAATATAAAGATAAACAACGTCAAGCTGCAAAAAGGGCTCTCGAACTAGCTCAAAAAACTTACAACGAAGGCATGATAAATATAACCGAAAGACTGGCAGCAGAAACAGAAATGCAAAATGCTGAACTTGAATATTTTCAGGCTGTATTTGCTCAACGACAATCCGTTTTGAAATGCTATAAAGCAACAGGTGCACTTACTCTATCTAATATAAGATAAACAAAACAGAATATAAACAATAATTTATCAAAAAAATAATTTTTACTACAATGAAAACACAAAACAAAAGACACACAGGTATGCTTCTTGCATTTTCAACCCTGCTTTTAGTTATCGCAATTGTTAGCCTTATTGGCTGGATAGTTTTAAAGCCCGAGCCAATTATGCTACAAGGGCAGGCTGAAGCAACCGAAGTACGTGTATCTGGTAAAATTCCCGGACGTATCAAGAAATTCATGGTATCAGAAGGAATGAATGTAAATAAAGGAGACACACTGGTTTTTATTGACAGTCCTGAATTAGATGCAAAATTGATGCAGGCAAATTCAGCCAAAGATGCTGCAAGTGCACAGAATCAAAAAGCAAACAAAGGTGCTCGTTCCGAACAAATTGCAGGTGCTTATGAGCTATGGCAAAAAGCAGAAGTTGGAGTAAAACTGGCAGAAAAAACATATAATCGTGTACAAAATATGTTTGCTGAAGGGGTTATTCCAGCTCAGAAACGCGACGAGGCCGAAGCCAAATATAAGGCTGCCCTTGCAACTTCCAGAGCGGCTAAATCGCAATACGACATGGCAATAAACGGTGCTGAAAAAGAAGATAAACTTGCTACCCTTGCACTTGTTAATCGTGCCATAGGAGCTGTTTCAGAAGTGGAATCTTATCTCTCAGAAACCATGCTGGTATCACCTATTGATGGAGAAGTATCGGATGTTTTCCCTAAACAGGGTGAGTTGGTTGGTTCGGGGGCGCCCATAATGAACATCGTTGATCTCAGCGACATTTGGGTGGTTTTCAACATTCGTGAAAACTTACTGGCAAACATAAAAGTCGGTAAAGAATTTCAGGCTGTCATCCCTGCACTTGGTAATCAGTCAGTTACGTTGAAAGTAAACCATATCAAGGCAATGGCCAGTTATGCTACTTTTAAAGCCACAAAAACCAATGGAGGTTTCGATGTGAAATCATTTGAAGTAAGAGCCAAACCAGTTACAGTTGTTGAAGGTTTGCGCCCGGGGATGAGTCTGATGGTAAATTATGAGAAGTTAGATTAGAATAAAAAGCAGATGGAGGTACTAAATAACAGGTAACCAAAAAATATGTATTTAAATAAAACCATGAAAAAAATATTATCTAGTATTTGGGAAGTTGCCGTACGGGAAATAAACCGTATGTCTTCGCGTGGGCTGTACATCATCGTTGCGTTAGTACTTCCTGTTTTGTCCATTTTGTTTTTCTCTTCGCTTTTCAGGGAAGGCGTGCCAACTAAAATGCCCATCGCGATAGTTGACCTGGACCAAACAGTTTCTTCACGCAAAATTGTCAGAAACATTGATGTTACGCCACTTAGTGAAGTAACTGAGCACCTACAATCAGAAGGTAAAGCCATGTCTGAATTACGTACTGGAAATATTTACGGGTTTGTAGTAATTCCCAAAAACCTGCAGGCAGATATCTTAGCTTCGCGACAACCGGTGATAAGCTACTATTATCAAAACGCTTTTCTGATTGCCGGCGGCTTAATGCAGAATGATTTAACATCCATCCTGCACACTTTATCCGGTGGTATAAATATTCAGAAACGCGAAGCCATGGGACAGTCTGAATATTATATTATGTCACAGGTGCAGCCAATACAATTAAGCACACACCAGCTGTTCAATCCAACGGCTAATTATTCTGTATATATTTCAACGATCATAATGCCAATTATGCTGCAACTATTTATATTACTCATGACAGTTTACAGCATTGGAATTGAGATAAAAGAAAAATCCTCCCGCGAATGGCTGCGGCTCTCAGATAAATCTATAATTATTGCACTCACAGGCAAGCTTTTACCTTATACTGTGATATTCTTTATCCTCATGATGTTTCAGAATTTCATGCTTTATAAAGTAATGCAGATACCCATGGAAACTAGCCTGGGATGGCTTATGTTGGGATCGCTAATGTTTGTGCTTGCATATCAGTCCATCGGAGTTTTCTGTATAGGATTGCTCCCCATGATGAGGCATTCACTCAATATGTCGGCATTTTACGGAATTCTTGCACTTACACTTTGCGGATTTTCATTTCCGATTGAGTCTATGCCGCCCGTGTTTCAATATTGGGCAAGCGGATTCCCTGTACGTCATTATATGCACATATTTCAAAGTCAAATACTTGCCGGATTTGAACTCCGACACTCAATTTTATCATATTTGTACCTGTTTCTGTTTCTACTTATTCCCTTTACGGTGATAAATCGTCTTAAATCAGCTTTAATCTACCAGAATTTTATTGAAAACGTAGAGAAAACTTAGTAGCCACCAATTTTTAAACCCCAGCGAACTTGACTGATTCCTTAATTTATTACGATAAACTATTTAAACGCAGAGTAACAATGTAAAAACAAAATAAAGGTGGTTAACCGCAAAAAAATAAAAAATAATGGAAAATAAAAATAAAAATATAGCCAAAAATATCAGGCAAGGATTCCGCAACACACTTAAAATATGGATGCGCGAGTTTCAGCTGATATTTTCGGATGTGGGTGTAATGGTGCTGGTATTTGCTGTTCCACTTATATACCCATTACTATATTCGTTGATCTACTATCCTGAAGTGGTTCGCGACCTGCCCATAGCCGTTGTAGATAAGTCAAAATCTTCGGATAGCAGGCAATTCATAAGAAATATTGATGCTACTCCCGAGCTTAAAGTGGCATCCAGCAATGTTTCGATGGAAGAAGCTATTCTGTTCTTTAAAAATCGTGATGTGAGAGGCATTGTTCATATACCGAAGACTTTCAGTAAAGATATTGCCATGAAACGGCAGACTACAATCTCAGCTTATGCCGATATGGAATTTTTCCTTTATTACAAAGCCCTCATGACCGGAGTCAGTTTTGTAACATTAGAAACCGGAAACCAGATTCAGATCAACAATCTAATGCAAGAGGGGTTAACTGAACATCAGGTAGAGATTATTGCTGAGCCAGTAAAACTGGTCGATAATGCCATGGCAAACGAGGCAGGAGGCTTCGCAAGCTACGGTATCCCTGCAGCACTTATTCTTATTATACAGCAAACGTTGATTATTGCTATAGGTATAATGGCGGGGACCGCCCGCAAAAGACATTGGTTTGGGACTCTTGTTCCTCTTGAACGCAATCGTCTTGGCACATTACGCCTTGTATTAGGAAAATCGGCAGCTTATTTTACTATTTATGCTTTGCTCTGTGTTTATATGCTAGGCATGATCCCTAAATGGTTTGGGTATGGACAATCGGCCAGTTTCGCAGGACTGATCACGCTTATTACGCCATTTATCCTTTCAAGCATTTTTATGGGAATGACTCTTTCTGTATTTTTCAAAAATCGCGAAAGCTCAATGATGCTTTTTCTTTTTACATCAATACCACTACTCTTTTTATCAGGAATTATCTGGCCTTTATCGAACTTCAGACCTATATGGCTTATGGTACGAGAAATATTCCCTTCATCAAATGCCATTTTTGGATTTATAAAAATGAAATCGCTGGGAGCCACTATTTTTGAAACACGCAAAGAAATCATATCGCTTTGGACTCAAACCGGATTTTATTTTCTCACAGCATGTTTGGCATACAGACATCATGTGAATTATTCTACAAATATTCGCAACGAACTGGCTTCGCATTCTTTTAGTGAAATCAGAGCAAAAATTGCATTCATAAAGGATAAAAAATAAGGAGCAAATTTATCAAATACTAATAACATAAATAAAAGTTTTTCAAACCAAAAAAAATAAACAAAAACAATTAAAAAAATAAAATTATGAAAACAAAGAATTCAATTATGCTTACATTAGCTTTAATGCTAATTTCATCTGGAACTTTTGCCCAGATTAACATCGGTCTGCGTCAGGGTGTAGCAGCTACAACTTTCTCTGATAATGGAAACCTTTGCGACAACAGCAATGTTACCTATTCATACACAGCCGGAGCTTTCATCACTTTACCTGTGTTCAATTCACTGGCTATTCAACCCGAGATCAATTATATCCGCAAAGGTCGCAGCGATGAAACCCGTGAATTGAATACCTCAGTTGAAACAGATTTTATGCTTCAATATCTGCAGGTTCCAGTGCTTTTTCAATACCGCGACAACCATCTACTTAATAAAACAGAATCAATTTTTTATATAAATGCTGGTCCTTATGCAGCCTTTGCTCTCAGTTCACAAACCCGATTGTCAAACGGCAGTGAAAGTGATTTGTTGGTTCCAGTAGAAGAAAGCAACAATACCGATTGGGGACTTACTTTTGGGATAGGTTTCCAGACACCCATCCGCCAGAAAGATATATGTTTTGACCTAAGGTATGATATGGGATTTTCAGAGATTGAACTACAGCCTAATGAATACCGAACAAAAGCACTTAGCCTAACTATAGGGATTTTATTATAAAAAAATTTTAAACGTTTCTGGTAGAAAATAGAACGAGCATTAAACTGTCAGTTTTTTTCCTAAGGCACGAATTTTTCAACATATTTTTTATCACTTTGGGTGTAAAAGCGATTATTATTTTAATGCCTGCCAACCAAACATTTTAAGTGGAAGAGGGATATTAATATGAATCAAGAAAAGTGGAAGCAATTTCATCAATACGGAAAAATCCGTCATCTAAAAAAAAACGAATATTTACTTAAACCCGGTCAGGTTTGTCAACATGGTTACTTTGTTAATAAAGGCAGTCTGGTTAAAATATTCTTAAACAAAAATAGAAAGGAAACAATTCAAGGATTTTACGTTGACGAAGTTTATAATTATTTATCAGAAGTTAACAGTTACTTTTCCGGGAAAAAAACGGTTTTTCATATAAAAGCTATTGAAAACTGCGAAATTATTGAGTTTCCAAAATGGCAACTCGAATATTTAATGGACAATTTTCAGGAATTCGCCCTGCTATTTTATAGCATTATTGAACAAAACTTTTATAATTTATACATATTCAGTGCCATGCGCTTATCTTTAAATCCCGAGGATTTTTTTCTCTTTTTATACCATCAGCATCCTGTCTATTTACGAAGAATACCCGATAAATATATTGCAGAATTTATGGGAATAAGTAAAGAATGGCTTAGTAAACTCAAAAAGAAAGTCCTCAAAAACAATTCCCAAAATCGCTAAAAACAATTTTTTGTTTTTTTAATTATCGCATTACGAAGTTAAACTAGTTCAACTTTTTTTATTTGCGCTTCATTTACTTTTGTGTCATTGGTTAACATTAAAAACGTAAAATGTTATGTTTAAAAAAAATGCTGCTATTACAGCAATTTTAATCTGCTTATTTATTATTCAAGCAGTTTTGCAAAAGGCAAGATCTCCAAATGTTAGTCTTTAGTCTTGGAAAGATGAATAAAGTATTTTTAAATCCGCTATCAAATAAATAATATAAATAACATATATCATGAATAAAAAATATATAAACATGTTTCAACCTATTAAAATAGGTGAATGTGAAATTAAAAACCGCTTCTTTATGGCACCTATGGCAACCTTAATGGAAGTTGATGATGATGGGGCATATACAGCAAGAACTGTAGAATATTATGAACAACGTGCTAAAGGTGGATTGGGTTTAATAATTACTGGTGCAAATTGGGTTGAAAACAATGTTGAAGCTCATGCTGATAATTTTTTTGCTTGTCCAACTATAAAGCCTGCAGCATACATCAAAGCATCAATGGAGTTAACAGACAAAGTTCATGCTTATGGTACAAAAATATTTTGCCAATTAACAGCAGGCTTAGGACGAAGTGCGGTTCCAAGTTTTCTTCAACCTGATGCAGAATTAATAGCACCAAGCGATACAACAAATCGTTGGGATCCGAGCCTAAAGCATCGTCAATTAACAACAGAAGAGGTAGAACATATTGTAAAACAATTTGGGATTTCTGCTGCTATTGCAAAAAAAAGTGGTTTTGATGGTATAGAAGTTCATGCTGTGCACGAAGGTTACTTGTTAGATTGCTTTACCATGAGTTTGTTTAATAAAAGAACAGATAAATATGGCGGAGACCTCAGAGGAAGATTAACATTCGCATTAGAAATATTAGAGGAGATTAAGAAGACTTGTGGTAAAGACTTTCCTGTAATATTAAGATTTTCAATCAAAAGTTATATTAAAGCGATTAGAAGAGGCGCTGTACCTGAAGAAAAGTTCAAAGAACTTGGACGAGATGTAGATGAAGCTCTTGAAGCTGCTAAAATTTTTCAAGAAGCAGGTTATCAAGGATTCGATGCAGATGCTGGAAGTTATGATTCTTGGTACTGGGCACACCCACCTATGTATTTTGAAAAGGGAATGTATCTTGATCTTGCTAAAAAATTACAAGCAGTTTCAACTGTACCCGTTATGGTTGCAGGAAGAATGGATGATCCGGATATGGCAGTTAATGCATTGACTGAAGGCACTGTTGATATGATTGGTTTAGGCAGGCCAATTTTAGCTGACCCAGAATATATTAATAAAATAAGAAACAACAAAATTGAAACCATTAGACCATGTTTGGGTTGTCATGATGGTTGTTTTGGACGTTGTCTTGAAGGTGGCAGTGGAAGTTGTGCTGTTAATCCTGAATGTGGACGTGAATTAATAACTGGAATAAAAAAAGCTAATGATATTAAAAAAGTTGTTATTATTGGTGGTGGTCCTGCTGGAATGGAAGCGGCAAGGGTTGCTTCTATTAGAGGGCATAAAGTTACATTGTTTGAAGCTTCAGATAAATTAGGTGGGGCAATTAGATTTGGTAGTGTTCCAAAATTTAAAGATGATGATAAAAAATTAATCAAATGGTATGAGCATCAAATGCAATTACTTAATGTAAATGTTTTATTAAATAAAAGAGCTTTAAAAGAAGACATAGATGCTGAAAATCCAGATATAGTATTTGTTGCAGAAGGATCAACTGCAATTGTTCCTAAATTAGAAGGAATAGAAAAAGCGGTAATGGCTGAAGATATTCTTTCCGGTAAAGCTACAATGAAAGATAATGCAGTAATTGTTGGCGGTGGTTTAGTAGGTTGTGAACTTGCACTTTATTTTGCAAATCATGGAAAGAAAACTACTATTGTTGAAGCACTAGATGATATTTTAAGTTCTGGAAATCCATTACCTCCTATGAATGAGTTTATGTTAAGAGAACTTTTAGTATTTAATAAGGTATCTATTAATGCATCAAGAAAGCTTGCAAAAGTAAAAGAAAACAGTATAGAAATGATTTCAGATTCTGGTACTGAAGAAATAAAATGTGCACAGGTAGTATTAGCTATCGGATACCTACCAAATAATACAATATATAATGCCATAAGAAATGAGTATCCAGAAGTATATAATATTGGAGATTCTCAAAAGGTTAGAAATATTAAAGGTGCAGTTTGGGATGCTTATGAAGTGGCTCGTAATATATAAGCTTCGAATTAAATAAGTATAACTAAAGAAAACAATATTAGGAACTGTCCTTAGTTTTGTATAAATGAACATTCACAGGGTTTGGCTTTTTAAAGCCAAACCCTTTTTATTAATATAATAATAAATTGGTTCAGACACTATCTATCATTTTTTTAAAAAACAGCACTATAAACTTCAATCAGTTATCTATAGTGGTGTCTTCTTTACTGCATCTTTTAACTGCGAATCTATATTCTTATCCTAAGCATTGAAAGTCGTATCTGCATTACCATTTTTTTAATCTTATTAGCTTGTTATTAAACAGATTACGAAGTTGAACTAGTTCAACTTTTTTTATTTGCGCTTCATTTACTTTTGGGCGTTGTTTAACTTTAAATATATAAAATTATGTTTTTATTCGAATCATTACCATGGGAAACCATTTTAATGGGTTTTGTCGTTTTAGCAGGCTTAATGTTTTTTAATGAAATAGCGCGCTCCAATAGATGGATAGCATTGGGGTTATTTGTTGTATTACCTATTTATTTAGCTATTATGGTTTGGCCGACCACTGCAGCTCCCGGAACAAGTGTTGGAACCTGGTTCGATTATGCAAAAGTGTATTCTGTATTAATCGGTGTCTTAGGTTTTATGGCTATCAGGTATATCCCTTCGTTAGCTAAAAAGAAA
>CAZWPU010000030.1:0-14328 GCA_964635605.1 uncultured Bacteroidales bacterium
TTGGTTAGTTGATTGATTAAAAGCCATTAGCTTGTTGAAACATGTTAATCTGCTACAATGGATGCAAATAGCTTGCTAATGGCTTTTTAAAAAATTAAAAATTATTAGTTATGAATCAAGGAAAAGGTTTGGGTAAAGGAAAAGGAGCTGGCTCAGGCAATCTTCGTCAAGGTAGAAATAAAGGCGGAGCCTTTGGACCCGGAGGATATTGTGTTTGTGCTAAATGCGGTGAGAAAATTCTGCATCAACAAGGGATTAAGTGCACCTCCATTAAATGTCCTCAATGCGGACATCCGATGATAAGAGAAGATTTGTTGAATAAAAATAAATAAGTATTAAACTAATTAACACGAAACATGAAAATGAAATTTGCGATTCCAACATTAAATGAGCAAATAACGCCTCATTTTGGGCATTGTGAGAAATTTGCTATTGTTGAAGTTGAAGAAAATAAGGTGGTAAACCATGAGTTTATCACGCCTCCGGTACATCAACCCGGAGTGTATCCGAAATTTTTAGCCGACCATGGAGTGCATATAATTATTGCAGGAGGAATAGGACAACGTGCCCAGGATTTGTTTGCTCAGAATAATATTGAAGTATGCATGGGTGTTCAGGGAGGTACTCCTACAGAGTTGGTTGAACATTATTTAGAAAATCAGTTACAAACCGGCCAGAATTTGTGTGACCACTAAAACAAAAAATAAGTAATGAGAATTGCTATTGCAAGCGGGAAGGGTGGTACAGGTAAAACAACCCTGTCAGCCAACCTTGCTGCTTTTTTATCAAAAACCGAACCCGTTGTATTAGCCGACCTGGATGTTGAAGAACCCAACTCCGGGTTGTTTATTAAAGGGAAATTAGAGAACGAGGAAGTAAAATATAAAATGATTCCTGAATGGAACGAGGAAACATGTACGCTTTGTGGCGAATGCCAGAAAAATTGTAATTTCAATGCCGTCATTCAATTGGGACCACAGATATTAGTTTTTCCTGAATTGTGCCATAGCTGTTATGCATGTTCAGAATTATGCCCTACAGATTCATTGCCCATGGTTAGTCAGAGGATGGGTGAGTTAAAGCATTATTCAGGAAATAATATTGCCTTTATTGAAAGCCACTTGGATGTTGGACAAGAGCAGGCAGTGCCGTTAATTGGGCAAACCATTCAATATATCGAAGAAAAATTTGATGATAAGGCATTAAAAATTTACGATTCTCCACCTGGAACATCTTGTCCTGTAATTGAAGCTACCAAAGATGCTGATTTTATTATCCTGGTGACAGAACCTACTCCTTTTGGTTTGCACGACTTAAAAATTGCTGTGGAAACTGTAAAAGAGCTTCATAAATCATTTGCTGTGGTAATTAATCGTTATGGGCTGGGAGATGAAAAGGTTCTGGATTATTGTAACGAGAATGATATTCCGATTATCGCAAAAATTCCTAATCTTAGGCAGATTGCCGAGATTTATTCGCGGGGAGAATTAATTTTCGAGCAGGTTCCTGAATTTAGAGACGAGCTTTTAAAAATCAGTGATTATATAAAAAAGGAGATGGATTGATGAAAGAAATTGTTATTATATCAGGAAAAGGAGGAACAGGAAAAACATCGGTTACGGCTTCTTTTGGGTTTTTAGGAGGTCAGGATGTTGTCGTTGCCGATTGTGATGTAGATGCTGCGGATATGCATTTACTGATGAAACCTGATTTTGCCCAATCAGAAGATTTTTATAGCGGAGTGTTAGCCGAAATTAATCCGGAGAAATGTATTCAATGTGGGTTGTGTGCTGAAAAATGCAGGTTTGATGCGATTCCAGTAATCAATAAACAGCATGTAGTGAAAAAACTGGACTGCGAAGGGTGCGGTTATTGTGCGAAAATTTGCCCAGTAGAAGCGATTACAATGCCAGAACAGAATGTTGGAGACTGGTATATTTCAACCACGAAAGTTGACAATACAATGGTTCATGCAAAATTGGGCATTGGAGCTGAGAACTCGGGAAAACTGGTTGCAAAAGTTAAAAACGAAGCGAAAGCAATTGCTGAAAAACAGCAAAAAAAGTTTACAGTTATCGATGGCTCTCCCGGTGTAGGCTGCCCGGTGGTTTCTTCCCTTTCAGGCGCTGACTTTACGGTTATTGTTACCGAGCCATCTGTTTCCGGATTTCATGATTTAAAGAGAGTTTATGAACTGGTGAAAAAGTTTAAAATTAGCGCTGGTTGTATTATCAATAAATATGATATCAACCAGGAAATTACTGACAAAATAATGAACTTTCTCCGGGATGAAAAGATTGAACATATTGCCAGCTTACCTTACGATGAAAATTTTACCCGTGCAATGACCCTGGGAAAAACGATTGTTGAGTTTGATAAAGGCGATTTAAAAGAGAAAATGGTAAATAGTTGGACAAAAGTTAAGCAATTAGTTAATCATGAAAAATAAACGTTTAATAAAAAAAATTAATAAACAATGAAAATAGCATTTACAGCAAAAGGAACCAATTGGGATTCTTCCATGGATCCGCGTTTTGGAAGAACCGAATATATTTTAGTATATGATGTCGAGAAAGATGAGTTTGAATCTTTTGATAATCGGGATATTGAGAATGAAGCCCATGGTGCGGGTCCCAAAACATCACAAAAACTTTTTGAATTAGGGCCTGAAGTATTAATTACCGGGAACGGGCCGGGAGGAAATGCTGCTACTGTATTGGGGAAGGCCGGTATTGAAATATACATTGGTGCCGGAAACAGTACCGTAAAACAGGCTTATGAAGCGTATAAAAATAATCAACTAACTAAATTTTAATGGTATGAAAAAATATGATGTTATTATTAGAGACTGACCAGCCGGAATTATCACCGGAGTAACTGCCAAAAGAACAAAGTTCGGTTAAATCTATGTTAATGTTTAAGGAAGAGGAAAAAGGATTAGTACCTTGTGTTATCCCTTATTTTTCCATAAACTGGATGATGTGGATAAGAAGGTGATGCGATCAAAACCTTTTGTCTATGCAGGAGGAGAGGTGCTTACCGAAAGAGATGTTTACGTTAACTTTGATAACAAATTTGTGAAAACAGAAAAAGGAAATGAGTTTTTTACGAAAAATTGGTATTTACAACTAGTTCAGAAGTAGTTATCTCGACTTTTATTTTTTATGATACAATAATAAAAAAATGATGGCCAAAACAAAACCTTTTGATAACTATACCAATGATTATGAAAAGTGGTTTGAAGAAAACCAATTACTTTTTGCTTCAGAACTGGAAGCAATTAAAAAAGTAATTCCGGAAAATAAACAGGGAGTCGAAATTGGTGTAGGAAGCGGCCTTTTTGCCAGTAAACTTGGAATTTCCGAAGGTGTAGAGCCTTCGGAGGCTATGAGAAATAAGGCCATATCACGTAATATTAATGTGGTTGATTTTGTTGCAGAAAATTTGCCCTATCCTGACCAAAGCAAAGATTTTGCTTTAATGGTTACGGTTATTTGTTTTGTTGATAGTGTAACAGAAACTTTTAAAGAAGCTTACCGGGTGCTTAAAGACGAAGGATCTTTAATTGTTGCATTTATCGATAAAGACAGTCCGGTGGGAAAAGAGTATGAAAAGAATAAACATAAAAGTGATTTTTATAAAGAGGCAACCTTTTTTAGTACTTCGCAGGTTAGGGATTTGTTAAAAAAACAGAATTTCGAGATTGAAAAAATTTATCAAACCATTTATGGCGATGTGAGCAAAATTATTTCAGCACAGAAACCGCTGGAAGGATACGGACAGGGAAGTTTTGTTGTCATTAAAGCAAACAAAAAATAGGGATTAGAAATGATGCTTGAGCATATAGCAATTACGGTTAACGGTTCTGATGAAATCATTAATTTTTATCAGAATATATTAGGAATGGAGGAGGGGCGTAATTTTGTTTTAGATAAATCGTTAAGCGCAAAGATTTTTGGTGTAAATAAAAACTTACCGGTTTATTTAATGCAAAGAGATGACCTGGTTTTAGAAATTTTTATTTACAAACAAAATCTACAGTCTGTTAACCATTTGTGTATTTCGGTAGATAACAGAGAAAATCTAACGAAAAAATTACAAGAAAAAGGCTATGAAACAATTATCATCGAAAGAGAGCAACCTGATTTGGTTTTTATAAAAGATAAATCAGGAAATATATTTGAAATAAAACAACGATAGTTATGACTTTACGGTTTGCTTTTGCCTTAAATAAACAGAATCAATTTGAAAAAGATTTTTTTGGGAATGCAGATAAGTTTGTTATTTATGAACTGGTTTCCGGGAAATTGGGAAAGATATTTGAAATAGAAAATGAATTTAAGGATGAAACAATCAATAATACGGGTATTAATGAGCGGAAAGCTGAGAATATTACCCAAAAGCTTATAGCCAATGATGTTAAAGTGATTGTTTCGAAGCAGTTTGGTGAAAACCTAAAGTTGGTGAATGAATATTTTATCCCGATTAAGATATTTTCTGATTTGACCAATGATGCGATTCAGGCCATAAATAATCATGTTCATTGGATTGAGGATGAGTTACGTAACTTTAGTTCGGAGTATAAATTATTTATCATAAAATCGGGAATTTTAAAAACATCAATAGACAATAATTAAACCCATTAGTTATGCAAATTTCAGTATTAACAGAAAATGCGGCTTCCGGCAAATTCTTAGCCGAACATGGGCTGTCCTATTTTATCGAACATGATGACACTCAGATTTTATTTGATACCGGCCATTCCGATGTTTTTTTACAAAATGCCGATCGATTTAAAATCAATGTTGAAAGTATAAAAACCGTGGTTCTTAGCCATGGGCACTGGGACCATGCCAATGGCTTGAAGTTTCTGAAAAATAAAGAGTTAATTTGCCATCCTGAAGTTTTTCATCCGCGATTTAGAAAAGGAGGAACAGAAAATATTGGTATTGAGTTATCCATAGATGAGTTGCAAAAACGTTTTGAAATCATTTCTTCACGGAAACCATATCCCATATCTCATGACATCATTTTTTTAGGCGAAATCCCGCGAGGGAATTCATTTGAAGCACAAAAAACGCCTTTTGTATACCAAAAAGGAGATGAGGATTTTGTGATTGATGATTCAGGTTTAGTTATTAAGATAAACCAGGGAACAGAATTAGTCCTGATTTCCGGGTGTGCTCATTCGGGAATTTGTAATATGATGGAGTATGCGAAAAAAATTACCGGAATTCATAAATTCAGGGCTGTTATTGGCGGCTTTCATTTAAAACAGAATAATAAACAAACACAACAAACGATTGAATATTTAAAAAGGCAGGATATTCAGGAAATATTCCCGTCGCACTGTACAGAATTGCCTGCATTATGTGCCTTTTATAATGCTTTTGAGATTAGTCACTTAAGGTCGGGAATGAGATTAAAATTTTAGATTAAATATGAAAACCTACTTAGAATGTATCCCTTGTTTTATGCAACAAGCCTATCGGGCCGCAAAATTTGCCACCCATGATGAAGAAAAAATAAAGCAGGTGCTGGATTCCACCGGTGAGATGATAAAATCTATCTCGTTAAATGCCACACCTCCTGAGACAGGGAACCAAATTTATAAAAATATCAGGGATATAACGCTTAATAACGACCCCTATAAGGATATAAAAAAAGCAAATATTAATGAAGCGTTAAAACTCTATCCTGAATTAAAAAAGCGTATACAACATGCTGACGATCCATTATTGACCGCTATTCGTATAGCTATTGCCGGGAATGTAATGGACCTTGGAGTAAATAAATCATATAACATTATCGATGATTTACAAACAATTTTAAAACAGGATTTTGCAGCTTTTGATTATGCCCAATTTAAAGAGCATTTACAAAAGGCAAAATCAGTTTTGTATATTGGAGATAATGCAGGGGAGTCGGTATTTGACCGGTTATTGATTGAAACGATGGGGAAACCTGCAACGTTTGTGGTACGAGAAGTTCCGGTAATTAACGACTGTGTAAAAGAAGATGCTGTTGCATCCGGGTTAGACAAGGTGTCTGAGATTATATCCTCAGGAAGTACAGCTCCTGCTACCATCTTAAGTTTATGTAATTCGGCTTTTATCGAAAAATTTAACCAGGCTGATTTGGTTATTAGCAAAGGGCAGGGAAATTACGAGGGTTTATCAGAAGTATCACGTCCTGTATTTTTCTTGTTAAAAGCAAAATGTAAAGTCATTGCCAGGGATTTGGGAGTAAGTGAAAACGATATTGTGCTTAAAGGAATTAATATGGATTCGTAAATACATTAAGTTATATTTTATGAAAGCAAAAGTTAATTTTATTATTGATGCCATTATGTTTGTGTTAATGGGGCTTTTAGCAGGTTTAGGAT
Source organism: uncultured Bacteroidales bacterium (assembly GCA_964635605.1). Lineage (GTDB taxonomy): Bacteria > Bacteroidota > Bacteroidia > Bacteroidales > UBA12077 > UBA12077. Next base: position 6,386 of record CAZWPU010000030.1, read on the forward strand.
TACTTATAAAATATGTATTGGTATCCGGCGAAGAACGATGGATTAAATATGGCCATAATGTAGATATTCGTTTTTGGGGGTTAGACCGCCATCAATGGGGGGAGATTCATTTATATGTGGCCATAGCGTTAATTTTATTTTTAGTGTTACACATTGTGTTGCATTGGAATATGATTGTTTGTTTATATAAACGAATAATTGGTAATCGAAAAGCAAGGATTTTGTGTGGCCTGACATTTATGGTAGTTACACTTCTAATGGTTTTATTCCCTTATTTTATTCGTTTAGAAACTGAGGAATTAGCATCAGGAAAAGAACGATTTCAGAGCTTCTCGGTGAACGAAAAAGCAACACCCATAGAAAAATCTGTACAAACAAATAAAACAGAGAAGAGCGATGTTGGATTAGTCGCTGATGTTAAGGAAAAAGAAGAGGAGTTGCATCATAACGTTGATCCATCCATTGAAGTAAGAGGGGTGATGACCTTATCCCAAGTTAGCCGCAAATATGATGTTTCCTGTGATTATATTAAACAAAAATTGAATATCCCGTTATCAACATCCAATTCATCGAAACTGGGTCATCTGCGTAAGCAATATGGATTTAAAATGAGCGAGTTAGAACTAATTATTGCTAATTATAAAAAATAGGACCATGAAAAAAATTACGAAAATTGGAATTATTATTTGCCACAGGTATCATACATGTGCCGGAGGTAAATGTTTTAGAGCGATGAGAAATCGTGAGGGTGCGTTTAGTATTTATCCTAAAGACGAAGAATTAGAGCTGGTGGGTTACACTACGTGCGATGGTTGCCCTGGAGGTAATGTGGAATATGCTCCTGCCGAGATGATAAAAAACGGGGCCGAAGTAATTCATCTGGCTACAGGACTTATTGTTGGATATCCACCTTGTCCGCGGATAGAGCATTTTAAAAAGTTTATCGAAAATAACTATAAAGTAAAGGTAGTTTACGGTACACACCCTATTCCTCAGAAATATTTAGATAACCATTCGGTTATAGGAACCTGGGATTCGCCGATGTGGAAAAAAATCATCGAACCGGTAATGGCCGATGAAAAAATGCGGATTGCTTATAATTAAAAAAAGGAGCCAGAAACAGCTCCTTTTATGTATTATTTTGTGAATAACCCTTATTCCACGGTAACAGATTTTGCCAGGTTTCGGGGTTGATCTACATTGCAACTTCTTAATACCGCAATATGGTATGATATGAGTTGTAATGGGATAACCGTAAGTAAAGCTGAAAGTTCTTCACGTACATCAGGAATTTCCAACACATGGTCAGCCATTGATTCAATTATTTTATCACTTTCGCTTACAATAGCTATTACAATTCCTTTTCGGGCTTTTACTTCCTGAATATTATTTACAATTTTTTCGTATGATTTGTCTTTTGTAGCTAAAACCACTACCGGCATTTTTTCATCGATTAATGCAATGGGCCCGTGTTTCATTTCAGCTGCAGGATAACCTTCGGCATGGATATAGGAGATTTCTTTTAGTTTTAAAGCTCCTTCGAGTGCTACGGGGTATAAATATCCACGGCCCAGATAAAGAAAGTTTGTTACATCTTTATATAGTTCACTTACTTTAAGCACGTCATCATTATGGGTAAGTATTTTTTCTATTTTTGCCGGGATATCATTAAGCTCGTTAATTAATACATTATAATCTTTTTCGCTAATATGCTTTTTTTTATGACCCAACAACATAGCTATCATAGCTAGTACAGTAACTTGCGCAGTAAATGCTTTGGTTGAAGCCACACCGATTTCAGGGCCGGCATGGGTATATACTCCGGCATCCGTTTCTCGCGGGATACTTGAGCCTACCACATTACAGATACCTAAAACAGTGGCTCCTGCTTCTTTAGCCATTTTGATGGCAGCAAGGGTGTCTGCTGTTTCTCCACTTTGGCTTATGGCAATGACAATATCTTCTTCGGTGATAATAGGATTTCTGTATCTGAATTCTGAGGCATATTCAACTTCAACTGGAATTCTGGCTAAATCTTCAATTAAATACTCACCAACTAATCCTGCATGCCACGATGTTCCACATCCAATAATAATAATTCTTTTGGCTTCGACCAGTTTTGGCATTACATGGTATAATCCACCTAAATGGATTTCGTTTTTGTCAAGTGATATTCTTCCTCTGAAAGTGTCTAAAATGGAACGTGGTTGTTCAAATATCTCTTTAAGCATAAAATGGTCAAATCCATTTTTTTCAATGGCGCCAATTTCCAGGTCAATTTTTTGAACTTTGGGTGTTAGTTTATCATTTTTTAAGGTTTTAAGCGTAAGCCCGTCTTGTCCAAGAATAGCTACATCATCATCATTTAAATAAATAACACTTTTGGTGTGTTCAACAATAGGAGTAGCATCGGAGGCGATGAAATATTCACCTTCGCCAACACCAATAACTAAAGGACTTCCTTTACGAGCCGCAATAAGTTTGTCTGGTTCATCTTTACAAATAATGGCTAGCCCATATGCCCCTACAACTTTTGATAAGGCTAAACGAACAGCAATTTCGGCACTAACTTGCCCTTTTAAATAAATATATTCAATTAAGTTAGCTAAAACTTCTGTATCGGTTTCGGTTTTAAAGGTATATCCACGGTCAATTAATTTTTCTTTTAATCTACCATAATTTTCAATGATTCCATTGTGAATAAGGATAAAGTGTCCATTCATGGAAACATGAGGGTGAGCATTAATATCATTTGGTTCGCCATGAGTTGCCCAGCGGGTATGTCCTATTCCAATGTTTCCTGAAATATCATCTTTTAAAACATGCTTTTCAAGATCGGCAACTTTTCCCTGTTTTTTATAAATATTAACTTTATTATTTAATAAGGCTATTCCTGCTGAGTCGTATCCTCTATATTCAAGCCTTTTTAATCCGTTGATTAATATAGGATAAGCTTGTTTTTCTCCAATATAACCTACTATTCCGCACATAAAAATTATTTTTGATGTTGTGTATACGTAACTTTTAGTTTGATATCCTTCTGTAAAAGAATTCGATGAGGGTAAGAGGTGTTGTTGATTATCCTAACATCAATACTTGAGTCATTGATCTCTCCATTAACGAGATTTCTAAAATGTTGAGAGATATCAAAAGTATAACTGTTCAGTTTATCATCTAAGTTTCCTTTAAAAAAACTGCCATTATAATCTTCCAAATATTGAATATTATCATATTTATCGGTATAGGTAAAAAATAATTTTTGAGGGACAAAATCTTCACTGTCGTAATCAAAATCTACTATAGGAATAATAAACTCTGCTTTTAAAATAGAATAGTTGAAACCTTCCCATTCATTTATGTCGTTAAATATAATGGATGAGTAAGCCCCTCCAAGGCCTTGTATAAATAATAATGAGTCAGACTCTTCGGAAAGAAAATGGTTAATTTCTGCTCCCTCATAATTTATTTTATATTGTCCAAATTTGTAGCCATAAAAAAAGTAATTAGAAGCTAGTGTATCAATGTCTCCTTCATTATCAATTTTATAGTAAGCTGTGATTTTTGAATCATTATTTTCTAAATTGATATTGAAGAGTTGTCCATGAGCTCCGTCAGTATTATCCGGAATTAAGGTAATTCCTTTAATTTCATCTAAGAATGATCCTTTATCCTCATAGATTAATTCATCTGTTGTTAATTTTTGATAAAAGGCACTGCTTAATTTGAATACTAACAATGAATCGCCAGATTTACGATAAGTAGTATTAATCTGATTTAAATTAGGAATCATATTTTCAATTTCATAATTGGAATAGTAATCTTTAGCTTCAAGAATGGCAGAGTCTAATTCATAAACATTAAAAATAGTATTGTTTTCAACTCCGCAAATACTATCAATTCTGAGATAAAGTACCAGCGAGTCCAATGATTCAATGTCTTCGAAAGGGTAATTAAAGCTGTTAGGTACTACCTGTGAAGCAAAACGTCCATCAATCCGCCCAAAGTAGTCGTTAAAGTTAATACCGATATTATAATTTGTTCTCGATTCAGTTAAAATACTATCTCCCCTTTGAACATAATTTGTAAAAGTAATAGAAGTAGTAGTATCTATTTTTATAATGTCGCTGTCAGGAATCAGGTTTTCTCCTAACGAACTAATTTCTTCTTCGCATGAAAAAAATGTAGTAAATGATAAAAATAAGATAAACCCTAAAAAATTTTTAATGTTTATCTTTTTTAGAAATGATTGTAGTGTAGTCATAAGTTTTTTAAAGAATTTTATCATAAAAATTTGAGTAAGCATCAATATAATCCTCTTCGTTTTGATATTCTAAAAATGGTTTTTCTGAACTTTCTATAAAACTTTTAATTTCAGGATTTATTGTTTCACTTCCAATAATCGCAGCATCCGACATTTCAATAGCAAGCTTACTTAAATTAATATAACTGGGTGTTTTTAATAATTTAACATCATTTTTTGTAATATTTTCATAAAGTAATTTATCCTTAAATTCTTTTTTAAGCGGTTTTGGAAATTCATCATTATAAATCGAATAAACAACTTTTGAGTTCATAAATAATGGTTCATCATTATAAGCCTTTTTAATATATAATGGTACAAGCCCTGTAAACCATCCATGACAATGGATAATATCTGGTGCCCATCGTAATTTTTTCACTGTTTCTAAAACACCGCGTGCAAAAAAGATGCAACGTTCATCATTATCCTCAAAATATGTTCCATTTTCATCGCTTAGCGTAAATTTTCTTTGAAAATAATCTTCGTTATCGATAAAATACACCTGCATTCTTGCCGCTTGAATTGATGCAACTTTTATAATGAGTGGATGGTCAGTATCATTAATAATTAAATTCATCCCTGATAAGCGGATTACTTCATGTAATTGATTACGGCGTTCGTTTATACAACCAAATTTTGGCATAAAGGTTCTGATTTCTTTCCCTCGTTCTTGAACCCCCTGTGGTAAATATCTTCCTATTTTGGATATCTCTGATTCAGGTAAATATGGTGTAATTTCTTGTGAAATGAATAAAACTTTTGTGTTCTCCATCTGGAAATTTGAATTAGTTTAAACCACCGCAAAATTAGTAAAAATTAAATTAACCATCAACATACTTAGTCCTAAACAATAGTGAATAAAAAATATGTTATAATAAAACCAATTATTCTTTATTTTGTTTTTTGTTTCGTTATATATTTGCACGATATTTTTATCATCATGTTATGAAAATTTTTAACAAAAGAGCTGAATTAATTGCTGAACTATCTCTATTGAAACAACGAGGGAAATCTATAGGCTTCGTTCCGACCATGGGAGCCCTACATCAGGGACATCTTTCGCTTATCGCGTGCTCGAATAAAAAAGACGATATAACGGTTGTTAGTATCTTTGTAAACCCTACACAGTTTAATAATAAAAATGATTTTGAAAAATACCCACGTATATTAAATGATGATTTAGAACGCTTAAAAAAAGTTAAATGTGATTTGCTTTTTGTTCCTTCTAATGAAGAAATATATCCTGAAGAAGATAAGCGGGAGTTTGATTTTGGTCACCTGGATAAAGTAATGGAAGGAGCCCATAGGCCAGGACATTTCAGAGGAGTAGGATTAGTGGTTAGCAAATTATTTGAAATTATTAATCCTGATAGGGCTTACTTTGGGAAAAAAGATTTTCAACAAATTGCTATTATTAAACAGTTAACGAAAAGTTTAAATTTCTCCATCGAAATTGTTTCGTGCCCTATTGTTCGTGAAAAAGATGGCTTGGCAATGAGTTCCAGAAATATACGTTTAACGGATGTGCAGCGAAAAAATGTGCCATTAATTGCAAAAACATTATCTAAAGCTCGCGAAAAAGCAAAATCATTAAGTGTAAAAGAAACGCAAGAATGGGTAATCAATACTATAAACAATAATCCATATTTAGATGTTGAATACTTTGAGATTGTTGATGAAAATACTTTGCTGCCGATTGAAAACTGGCAACAACCAAGGAATAAAAGAGGTTGTATTGCTGTTAATGTAGGAGATATTCGATTAATAGATAATATCGGATTTTATTTATAAATTTGTGTTAAAATAAGGGTCATTAATTATGAATATTGAAGTTGTAAAATCAAAAATACATAAAGTAACAGTAACCGAAGCGAACTTGCAGTATGTAGGAAGTATCACCATTGATGAAGATTTAATGGATGCAGCAAACATTATTGAAAACGAAAAAGTCCAGGTTGTTAATATAAATAACGGTGAGCGACTTGAAACTTATGTTATTAAAGGGAAAAGAGGCAGTGGAGAGATATGTATGAACGGTCCTGCTGCCAGAAAAGCAACCGTTGGCGATGTAATTATTATTATTTCTTATGCTTCGTTAGATTTTGAAGAAGCTAAAAAATTTAAACCATCACTTATATTTCCCGATACTGCCAATAATAAATTAGTATAATTCATTGAAAAGAAAACTTTTACAAATAGTTAATTTCTTCTTTTTTTTAGCCCTGGGGTTGCTTTTATTATATTTAGCTTTTCGGGATGCAAATCTTGAGGATCTTGTTGAAGATTTAAAAAAAGCTAATTATTTTTGGATCGTCCTTTCTCTCTTTTTCGCTTTCATTGCATATGCAAGCCGGGCTTATCGGTGGCGTTTATTGATTGAACCTTTAAATTATAATCCCTCATTTAAAAATGTTTTTTATGCATTAATGTTTGGCTATTTTGCTAATTTAGCATTTCCTCGTATTGGTGAGATTAGCCGCTGTGGAGCTTTAACAAAATCTGACAAAATACCAATGGATTCCCTTATTGGTACTGTTTTAATAGAACGGGCAATAGATGTGGTTGTTTTGTTAATTTTACTATTCATTATTTTTATTGCTAAGATAGAGTCCTTTGGATTATTTATTAAAGAGAATGTTTTTATTCCTTTTTCTCAAAAAGTTATTCGTACCGTTGACTTTTCCATTTATTACTGGATAGGTATTCTTTTTTTGCTAGGAGTTTCTGTTTTTTTAATATATTTTTTTCGGAAGAAATTTAAACGGGTTAAGATTGTTATTAAAATTCGAAAATTAATTCGAGGCGTTGTTTCTGGAGTTAAAACAGTGACCAGAATGAGAAGCCGGTCGGTATTTTTGCTGCATACCGTGATTATTTGGGTAATGTATTTTTTAATGACCTATGTAGCTGTTTTTTCAATTCCTGCAACTCAAAGTTTAACCCCTATTGATGGATTGTTTTTACTTGTGATTGGAGGACTAGGAATGTCTGCACCTGTTCAGGGAGGGATTGGTGCTTTTCATTGGATCATTTCATCAGGACTTACATTATATGGTATTTCAAAAACAGATGGGTTGGTATTAGCAACAATACTTCATGAATCGCAGGTTGTGATGGTGTTGGTTTTAGGAATTACGGCTGTTATTACCTTATTTTTAATTCCACGCTCGAAAAGCAAAAATAATCGTTAACTTTACGAGAAAAATAACAGGATGGATATGGATAAATTAGCGGTTATTCAATCTAAAATTATTGATATTGATCAACTCGATTCGAAATTAGCATACTGGAATTTTAAAAATAAAAAAATTGTTTTTACCAATGGATGTTTTGATATCTTACACCGTGGGCATATAGAATATCTGGCACAAGCTGCCAATTTCGGAGATATCTTAATGATCGGGCTAAACACCGATGATTCGGTTAGAAAGCTTAAAGGATATCCACGTCCCGTGCAGGATCAATATACACGAGCCCTGCTTTTAGCATCGTTGCATTTTGTAAATGCAGTTGTTTATTTTGATGAAGATACACCTTATGATCTCATCAAAAGAGTACAACCCGATATTTTAATCAAAGGGAGCGATTATCATGTTGAGGATATTGTAGGGTATGATATTGTTATGCAAAAAGGGGGAGAGGT
>CAZWPU010000031.1:0-13375 GCA_964635605.1 uncultured Bacteroidales bacterium
ATGTTAAAAGTATAATTTTTTTTTGTTATTTAGAATTAATTTAAAGAAAAATTAGCTTTGAATTTCTTCTTTTCGTTTAACCGATTCAACTCCCTTGATTTTGCTAATATTCATAATTAAGTTATTCAAATCTTTAACACTATGTACATACAGTTCTATATCGCCTTCGAAAATCCCGTCGTGTGTTTCGATTAAAAATTTACGGATATTTACATCTAATTCTTCGGAAATAACGGTTGTGATATCTGAAGCAATTCCTATGCGGTCAATTCCATTAATGGTTAGTTTGGCCAGTGATGATAAATATTTCTGCGAAGTCCATTTTACCTTCACAATATAATTTCCCTGGCTTGACATTAACTTAATTGCATTGGGACATTTTGCTTTGTGAATAATAATATAATCTTCTTTTGGATTTTTATAGCCAATTACATCATCTCCAGGAATGGGGTTACAACATTTTGCTATTTTATATTTATTTTCTTCTAAATCTGTATCGTCACGTATAACAACCGGATCTTTATAATTAAACTTTTTATTTTGTTTAGGAGCCGTAGCTGTCGATGTTGATTTTTTTGATGATGACGTAGTTTTAGCAATTTGCAGCCCCCAATATCGCACAAATTTATTTTTAGTATTCTTTTTTAGTATTTTTTTTAGATCTTCCAATTTAAGAATACCACTGCCAATCTTACTATATAGCTCATCTTTATTTTTTACTTTATATTCAGGTAAAATTTTTCTAAACACCCTTGAACTGGGATGTATATTAAGTTCTTTTAATTTTGATTCAAGAATTTTTTTCCCAATATCGATCCGGTTTTTTGTTTCAGCTTTTAGGCTGTTGGTAATACTCGATTTAGCTTTGGCTGTTTTTACATGCGACAGCCATTCTTTTTGTATCCGTTGTTTATTTGAAGTGATTATTTCTACCTGATCACCGCTGGATAGAATATAATTTAGCGGTACCAGTTTGTGATTAATTTTTGCTCCAATGGCTTTATTCCCAATTTCGGTGTGAATTTCGTAAGCAAAATCGAGCGCTGTAGAATATTTTGGTAAAGTAACCAGGTCGCCTTTTGGCGTAAAAACCATAATTTCCGATGCAAACAGGTTCATTTTAAATTCATCAATAAATTCAAGAGCATCAGATTTAGGATTTTCGAGCATTTCGCGTATCCGTTTAATCCATTTATCTAACTCACTTTCGCCAGTGTTTTTACCTTTGTATTTCCAATGGGCAGCAAATCCGCGCTCGGCAATTTCGTCCATTCTTTCTGAGCGAATTTGTACTTCAATCCATTTTCCACCGGGCCCCATTATCGTTATATGCAATGCTTCGTAACCATTAGTTTTGGGCGAGCTTATCCAATCACGTATTCGATCGGGTTTGGGTGTATAGATGTCGGTTATTAATGAATAAATTTGCCAGCATTGTGCTTTTTCTGTTTCCCGATTCAGAGATTTAAAAACAATTCGTATAGCCATTAAATCATATACTTCTTCAAAGGGAATATTTTTCGATTGCATCTTATTCCAAATGGAAAAAATAGATTTAGGCCTTCCGCTGATATTAAATTCGATATTATGTTTTTCCAGTTTTTCAATAATAGGTAACGCAAACCGGTTAATTTCCTGCTGGCGTTTCTTTTCATTGTCTTTTAATTTAGAAATAATTTCGGAGAAAACTTTTGGGTGTCTGTATTTTAAGCTTAAATCTTCGAGCTCGGTTTTTATAGCATAGAGTCCAAGCCTGTGTGCAAGTGGAGCATAAAGATAAACGGTTTCGCCGGCAATTTTAAGTTGCTTATTAGGAGGCATGGAATCAAGCGTTCGCATATTGTGTAACCTGTCGGCTAGTTTTATGAGAATTACTCTCACATCATCCGACATGGTTAACAGCATCTTTCGGAAATTTTCGGCTTGTAATGATGAGCGATTATCAAAAACCCCGGCAATTTTTGTTAACCCGTCAATGATAGAAGCAATTTTGTCGCCAAATAAATGCTGTATATCTTCGAGGGTATAATCTGTGTCTTCAACAACATCGTGAAGCAAGGCACAAGCAATGGATATGGCACCCAAACCAATTTCAGAGGTTACTATTTTGGCTACAGCCAATGGATGTACTATATATGGTTCTCCCGATTTGCGTTTAACTCCTTTATGCGATTCTTTGGCTAAATCAAAAGCTTTCCGTATCAACTCTATATCATTAACCTTTACATGCTTTGAACAACTTGCAATAAGGTCGTTATAGAGCGATTCGGCATAAGAATCCTCATCAATCATATGCGTATGTAAAGGAGAATTTTCTTCTGTCATTTCATTCACCTAAAATTTTAAACTACAAATTTAAAGAAAAAATCGTGGAATTGAATTGGTTGTATATTAATTATTACGGATAGAAAACGGTTATGTTCCCTCTTTTTTCAATAATTTGATTATCGGGCAATTTAATTTTTAGATAGTAAATATAGGCTCCGGTAGGTACTGCTTTTCCATTTGTATCTGTTCCATTCCAGTTTTTACCTGGGTTTTTGGTTTGAAAAATTACATTTGACCAACGATTATAAATGGTTAATTGATAATCGCCAGGGAATAACGATAAATCGGGTTGTATTTTTAGTTCATCATTGTTGCCATCTCCATTTGGAGTTATTGCCTCGGGAACAAAAATATCCGGCTCAATATAAATACAAACAGTGTTGGATTGGCTATATTCTGTTGAACCCATTTCAGTGGCTTGAATAAAATAGCAATAAAGCCCGGTTTCAATATCCTGGCCGACTGTAGTAATCTCATCATCAAAAAAATTATGATTTGAAAAGCTTCTTATAAGCTGTGGCCCCGAATTATCTTTTGATCTATACAGTTCATAATTAGCATCTGGTAAATTGTATTCTTTAAAATAATTCCAGCTTAACGAATTGGTATTCTCCTCATTTTCTGCCGTAAGCAGAATATTATTTATAATATCTGACTGAGTGGAAATGTTGCCACAATTATTAATGGCAACCAGTTTGTAATAGGTTCTTTTCGAGTCTGGATTTGAATTTTCATGGGTTGTTATAACCTCAAAATCGGTTGTATTTATGGTTTTTAATGTGTCGTAACTGCCTGTAGGTGAAGTTGAATACAATAGTTTGTAAGTTGATAATTTTGAGTTGGGTGCTATTTCGAATTTTAAATGAGTATTCTCTCCTTCAACGGTTGCATAAATAGCATCTATATAATCCGGGTTTTGAGCCATTTTTGTAAATTTACTCACCGGGTTCGAAAATCCTGTGGAATCGGTTTCTTCCCATTCTACGCCGATTTTGAAAGTATAATTTGTGTTTCCTTTGATATCTTCAACCGTAAAAGAATTTTCTGAGGCTTCGGCTGTAAATTCATTTAAACTGCCTTCTTCATTTACATATATAGTAAATTTTGTGGGAGTCCATTCAGATGCTGGAGAATCGTTATTTTCAAATTCTTTCCAAAAAAGATGAATTTCATTAGCACATGAATCATATTCCTGCGTTAAATGATATGTTGAAACGATTTTTGTTCCTATTTGAGGGCTTGAACGATCAACAAAAATTATATAAGCTCTTGGTTTTAAGTGTGCTTGTGCAAAACTGTCTATATATGAAGTTGTCAAAGGGTTAGTAATAGTGTCGATAGGGCTTGTGGTTATATCGTTTGAAAATCCTGTAATATCTCTTTTAATTAATAGATTTTCAGTTCCATCATATTCCCAACTTAACCTTACATGTCCCTGTTCATTGATCACCGAAACATTTTTTATGATTGGAGCGTTTTGGGCACGGGCAGCCGATACCGCAATGGCGGTAATTAATAAAACAAATAATATGTGTTTCAGATAATTCACTATTTTTTAACGAAATTTAAACATATTTATTCATATTTCCCGGCAATGGTTGTTACAAAATTTTCTTCCACTAAATATTGGTTGGCCAGCTGCAAAATTTCTTCCGGGGTTATGGTTTTAATTGCCTCAATAGCCCGGTTAAAATAACCGGGTGTGAGATCGAAATCAATGATCGATCGGTAACTTTCTGATAGTGCAAAAGGGCCATCGAACGAACGTAAAAAATCTCCCATCATATAATTTTTTACCAACGAAAGTTCTTCGTCACTTATTATTTCATTTTTTAAACGGTTTATTTCTTTAAATATTTCATTTACTGTTTTTTTCGCATAAGCTGCACCTACTTCAGATACAATAATTAGTAATCCTGCATTTTGTAAGGAAATTAATGCCGAGCCGATTCCATAGGTATATCCTTTCTCCTCCCGGATATTTTTCATTAAACGCGAACCAAAATAACCGCCAAGGATAGTGTTTAAAATAGTTAATTTTATAAAATCCGGATGGGGTTGGGTGGGCATTCTTATCCCTATTCGAACAGCTGATTGTTTGGCATTTTTTTTCTGAATGATTTTTTCTTTGATCAATGGATGTGGTGAATTGTTTTGTGAATTTTTTATTTCCTGATTTGTTTCCCAGTTTTTGTTCCCAAAATGTTGATCAATCATTTGAACAACAGAATCATCTATTTTCCCGGTAACAATTATTTTTGCATTCTGAGGGATGTAATGTTTTTTATGAAAATCGAACAATGCTTCCCGGGTTAGTGAATCATAATCTTCAAGTTGTACATTTTTTCCGTAGGGATGATTTGTTCCAAAAAGTTGCTCATTAAAAGCCCGTCGGGCTATAGTGGAAACTTTTTCCATTTCGATGATGAACTGTTGTTTCTTCTTATTTACATAATTAGTTAGCTCGTGTTGCGGAAATGATGGACTCTTAATAATATCCTCAAGTATTTTAATTGTTTCGGGTAAATATTTTTTTAGCGTAAAAAGCGACAGACTGGCAAAATCTTTGGTAGGCTGAGGCTGTATAAAAGCACCATAATAATCTAACTTTTCGGCTATTTGTTGCGAGGAAAAGTTTGAAGTTCCTTCCATTAACATTTCGTTGGTAGCACTTGCAATGGGCGGTTTTGGCTGGAGCCAGCTGCCTGCTTCGAATATAATGTCGATTTTTACTATTTCCTGCGTTCCGGCATCAATAAAATGTGCAACAACATTGTTTTCCAACTTAATTTTTGTTGGATTGATAATATTAATTTTTTTAATATCTTGATAAGCAGGCTGAATTTTACGGTTTAATATCATGGCTTTATGAATTTCCTTTAGATAAGTAATGTAATGTAGATGAATTGTTTGGATGAAAAATGTTTGTTGCTACCCTTTGAATATCTTGTTTGGTAACGGCTCTGAATTTTTTAACATCATGGTTGATTTTTTCCGCATCGCCTAAAAGTTCCTGGTAGGCTAAATCCATAGCTTTATTGAGTGCGCTGATATGGGCAAACTGAAAAACAGATTCATACTTATTTTTTACTTTTTCAATTTCAGCATCATCGACAATACTGTTTTTTAACTTGTTCAGTTCATGTTCAATAGCTTGTTCGCCTTCATCCATGCTAATGCCTTTCATCAGTTTTCCGGCAACCATAAAAAGACCTTCATCCATATCGCCTGTGATATAAGCGTTGATATCGCTAAAAAGCTGTTTATCTTTTACCAGTTTTTGATATAACCTTGCTGATTTTCCATTGGAAAGAATATCCGAAATTAAATCGGCAACATAATAATCAGGATGATTTTTTGCGCTCATATGATATGCCTTATAAATAGCATCGAAAGGAACATCTCGCTCGACCTGCATAAAACGTGGTTCTTTTTGTTGAGGTTCTTTCTGTATTTTGGGTTTAAAAATTTCACGCTTTTCAATAGGACCAAACCACTTTTTAGCCAGCGATTTTATTTCATCGGTGGTTACATTTCCGGCAATAGAAAGGATAGCATTATTAGGCGCGTAGTGATGTAGAAAAAAATCTTTGACATCTTGTAACGTAGCGTTTTTAATATGCGAAATATCTTTTCCAATAGTAGGCCATTGGTAAGGATGAACCTTATAAGCCAAAGGCTTTAACAATAAAGAAGCATCACCGTAAGGTTGGTTTAAATAACGCTGGTTATACTCTTCAATCACTATCTTTTTTTGTATACTTAATTTTTTCTCCGAAAAGTCAAGGCTAAACATACGGTCTGATTCCAGCCAGAATGCAGTTTCGATATTTTCTTTTGGGAGGGTTATATAATAATTGGTGATATCATTATTGGTAAATGCGTTATTTTCACCACCGGCCATTTGCAATGCAGTATCAAAAGAGGGTATATTTTTACTTCCTTCGAACATTAAATGCTCAAACAAGTGAGCAAAACCCGTTTTGTTTGGCATCTCATCACGCGAACCCACATTGTACAAAAGATTAAAAGCAACTATTGGAGTGGATGTATCCTGATGAACAATAATTTTCAGTCTATTTTCAAGGGTGAATTTTTCAAATGTTATCATATGATATCTTTTTAAGAATTGCAAATTTAGAAAATTAACACGTATTTATTAAGATGCTTTGAATAAAGTTGGTTTTTTTAAAGGGATATTGAAAAAAAATCGTTTTTTTTACACCTTTATCTTTATAAAAAAAATAGAAGAATTAATGGACTAAAATACTAAAATGGCTTTACAATCATCTTTTATTAGACGGTTTTTAATTTGGAGAGCTAAGAGAATTGATGACAGGAAGTTTATGATTTTCCTGAGTATTTTTGTTGGTATCGTTGCTGGTTTTGCAGCGGTAATTATTAAAAATTCGGTACGCTTTATACAAGGCCTTCTTACCAGAAGTTTTGTTATTCAATACCAAAATTATTTTTATTTTATTTATCCTGCTGTAGGTATTTTTTTGGTTATTTTATTTACGCGTTACATTTTAAAACGAAAAGTAGGTCATGGTATTCCTACTACGCTTTATGCCATTTCAAAAGATAACGGTAAAATTAGGCCACATAATATGTTTTCTTCCATTATAACAAGTGCTGTTACGGTAGGATTTGGGGGTTCGGTAGGATTAGAGGGGCCAACCGTAGCTACCGGGGCAGCCTGGGGTTCAAATATAGGGCGTTTTTTTAGGCTAAATTACCGGCAAATTTTATTGTTACTTGCTTGTGCCAGTGCCGCCTCTATGTCGGCCATTTTTAAAGCACCCATTACTGCTATTGTTTTTGTGCTTGAGGTTCTGATGCTTGATTTAACGTTATCTTCATTATTACCTCTGCTTTTTGCTTCTGTTTCTGCTGCCATTACATCATATTTATTTTTAGGAATGGATGTTTTGTATCCTATTACCGTAGTTCAAAAGTTTACGATTGATAATTTATTGTATTATATCTTACTGGGAGTATTAGCAGGATTGGTTTCTGTTTATTTTACCCGGATGTATATGTTTATTCAAAGTCGATTTGATCATTTGAGCAATAGCTTCTATAAATGGGGAATCGGAGCAATAGTGTTAGGGTTAATTATTTTTCTTTTCCCTTCACTCTACGGTGAAGGTTATGAGGCAATAAATGGTTGTTTGCATGGTGATAACAGTCATTTATTTAACAATAGTATATTTTATGATTTAAAAGATAATATGTTATTTATATTTATCTTTTTTCTATTGGTAATTTTTTTGAAAGCTATTGCCACTTCAGTAACTTTTGGAGCAGGAGGCGTAGGAGGTATTTTTGCACCTACACTATTTATTGGAGCCAATACGGGACTTATGTTTGCTAAGGTTATTAATTATTTTGGAATTAGAGAGTTACCATTTAGTAATTTTGCCTTAATTGGCATGGCAGGATTAATTGCTGGCGTTTTACATGCACCACTAACAGCGATATTCCTCATTGCTGAAACCACCGGTGGGTACGAGCTTTTTTTACCCTTAATGATTGCTGCAAGTATATCTTTTGCTACAACGCGTATTTTTGAAAAATATTCGGTTTATACTTATCAATTAGCCCGAAGAGGCGAACTATTTACTCATGATAAGGATAAGGTTGTGCTTTCATTGCTTAAAGTAACCCAATTAATTGAAAAAGATTTTTTAACCATTAACGAAGAAGCAACATTAGGTGATTTGGTCAAAGTAATTGCTAAATCGAAACGTAATATTGTTCCGGTTGTTGACGAAGATAATAAATTGCAGGGTATTGTTTTTATCAATGATATCAGAGAAATTATGTTTAACCGGGAGTTATACGATGAGGTGTATGTAAAAGAATTAATGTTTATGCCTACACCAACTGTATCGCCTGAGGAATCGATGGAAGATGTTGCCCGTAAATTCCAAACCACCAATCATTATAATTTACCTGTAATTAAAGATGGCAAATATGTGGGCTTTGTAAGCCGCGCAAATGTCTTTTCTGCCTATCGTGATTTATTGAGTAAATTTTCAGAAGATTAAAATTATTTAATTTTAAATATTTAGATTGGAACAATTGATTAATTTTGCACCAACTTTAATTAATCAAATAAACCGTGTTATTTAGTTTTAAAACAGGACAACGATTTTCAAGACGTATTTTAATCTGGCGGAATAAACATGTCAGTGAGCATAAACTGGTTTTAATCCTTAGTTTTATTATTGGTATTTTAAGCGGTTTAGCAGCGGTATTGTTAAAATCAACCGTTCATTATACCCATCAATTTTTATCTACACGGTTTTTTCATAGCGGGTTTAATTTTTTATATCTTTTTTTGCCACTGGTAGGGATTACCTTAACGGTTTTGTATATAAAATATTTTGTTAAAAATGATATCAGTCATGGCGTTTCAAAAATTTTATATGCCCTTTCAAAAAATAACGGGCGGATAAAATCACATAATAACTACTCGTCGATTGTTGCCAGTACACTTACTATCGGATTTGGTGGTTCAGTAGGAGCTGAGGCTCCTGTGGTATTAACCGGTGCGTCCATTGGCTCCAATCTTGCCCATTATTTCCGGTTAAATTTCAAATCGGTTGCTCTATTACTTGCTTGTGGCACTGCCGGAGCTATCGCAGGAATTTTTAAGGCTCCCATAGCAGGTTTGGTTTTTGCTATCGAAGTATTGATGCTCGACTTAACATTAAGTTCTATTGTTCCTTTATTAATCTCATCGGTTACCGGAGCAACAGTAGCCTATTTATTAATGGGAAAAGGAGTAGTTTTAACGGTACTTAATACGCAGCCATTTGCGTTAAATAATATCCCATTTTATATTCTGTTAGGATTATTATGCGGATTAGTATCTTTCTACTTTAAAAAATCATCCATGCTTGTTGAATCTTACTGGCATAAATTCAAATCAAATACCTATAGGATTATAATCGGAGGAATTACGCTTGCTGTTTTGATATTTTTGTTTCCTTCGTTATATGGAGAAGGTACATCAACCTTGCAAACATTACTAAATGGCTCTATTGATGGAATGCCTAAAGATCGTATTTTTTCTTTCTTTTTAAGCAATGAATGGCTTTTGTTAATTTATTTTGCCTTGCTTTTATTATTAAAAGTTATTGCCATGGCGATAACAAATGGAAGTGGCGGTATAGGAGGTATTTTTGGACCAACCCTTTTTGTGGGTGGAGTAACCGGTTATTGGCTGTCGAAATTAATCAATTCATTTAATTTTATTGAATTGCCTTTGGGAAACTTTGCTCTGGTTGGAATGGCCGGTCTTATGGCTGGTGTGATGCATGCACCGCTTACAGCTATTTTTCTTATTGCCGAAATTACTGGAGGATACAGCTTGTTTATTCCTCTGATGATTACTGCTACCATTGCTTATATTACCATTTTGTCATTCACAAAACATTCCATGTACACACAACGGCTTGCCGAACGTGGCGAATTACTGACTCATCATAAAGATGAGGTGGTTTTAACTTTAATGAAACTGGATAGTGTTATAGAGAAAGATTTTGTTACGGTAAATGTTGATCACTCGTTAGGTGAGCTGGTAAATGCAGTTTCGCAATCTAAACGAAATATTTTTCCGGTATTAAACGAAAAACAAGAGTTGGTGGGGATTGTATTACTCGATAATATTCGCCAAATTATGTTTGAAAGAGAACACTATGATGATACTTTAGTTTCGGATGTGATGATTTCTCCACCCGAAATTGTGGATGTTACCGATAATATGGAAGTGGTAATGAAAAGATTTAATACCAGTGGGGCTTGGAACCTTCCTGTAATGAAAGACGGGAAGTATGTTGGATTTGTATCCAAATCCAAAATTTTTAATACCTATCGCGATCTACTCTTTCAGGTTTCTGAATATTAACCAAAAAATGCTGCTATTTATTTCCTGAAAAAAATTTCATATTTTTAATAATGATGGGTAATTTTTAAATTTTTTTTATGGGAAAAAAGCAGTCGCTCTTACTTAGGTTTCTTTTTTGGCTCAAACAGCATATAAATCAGGGAACTTATTTTTTACTACTTAGTGCTTTAGTTGGTTTAGGTGGGGATTTGGCTGCGCTCTCATAAAAAAAACCACAGTGTTCTCTCTGCATGAGAAACTGCTTGAAAACAAAAGCTTTGATGAATTTAACTTGTTAGTTTTTATTTACCTTGTAATTGGAATTGCATTAACCTTTATTTTTACCCGTTATATTTTACGTGATAAGATAAAGCATAATATAGCTTCAATAGTATATGCTATATCGAAACGCAACAGTCTGGTGAAAGCTCATAAAATATTTTCATTTATTATCGGTGGAATATTAACCGCTGGTTTTGGAGGTTCTATAGGGCTAGAGTCACCCATTATTTCTTCAGGTTCAGCCATTGGTTCGAATACCGGGAGATGGTTAAAGTTAAGTTATAAAGAGGTTACATTGTTTTTGGCTTGTAGAGCTTCAGGTGCTATTTCAGCGATTTTTTATACACCCATAGCAGCTATTGTTTTCGCTATCGAAGTACTTTTAATCGATCTAACCCGGTTTTCATTAATTCCATTATTGATTTCTTCGGTTAGCGGAGCAATTATAACCAATGTGTTTTTTAAAGACGAAATTTTATTTGAGTTTGTTTTAAAAGATCCTTATCATGGAAACCATACTGGGTTTTATATTATTCTAGGTATTTTATCCGGTTTGGCTTCGGTTTATTTCACCAATGTGTTTTTTAAAGTTGATAAAATAGCAGCTAAAATACCCGATTTGCAGAAATTGTTTGTCGGTGGTTTAATCCTGGGCGTTTTACTATACTTGTTTCCACCGCTTTATGGCGAAGGGTATCAGATTATTAAAGCAATTTTTGTTCAAAATTATGAATCGATCATGGGAACGAATCTTCGTTTGCATCTGGAAAACTCGTTGTGGTTTTTTTATATATATTTTTCTTTTTTTATTATTGTTAAGGGTTTTTGCTATATCTATTACAATAATTAGCTGAGGGGATAGGAGGAATTATTGCACCTTCATTATTTACCGGCGCTATCACCGAAATATTATTTGCTCATACTTTAAATGTGTTTGGATTAAACATTTCCAAAAGTAATTTTGCGCTGGTAGGAATGTCGGGTGTTTTAAGGGGTGTTTTGCATGCTCCGCTTACAGCTATTTTTTTGATTGCTGAAACCACTAAAGGTTATGAGTTGATTGTACCATTGATGCTAACATCTACGATATCATTTGTTCTCGTAAAAATTTTTGAGTCTAATTCCATTTTCACCATTCAGCTAGCTAAATCGGGCGATTTAATCACGCATCATAAAGATAAAGCAGTGCTCATATTTATGAAATTAAAATCAGTCATTGAAAATGATTTCAAAACCATTAATGTGGATGATACATTGAACGATTTGGTGAAAGTTGTTTCGCAATCGAATAGGAATATTTTTACTGTAGTGGATGAAGAGGGTATCTTAAACGGATTAATTTTAATGGATAATATTCGTGAAATTATGTTCGATCGTGAAATGTATGATACTCCAGTTAGTAATTTAATGATTTTACCACCGGCTTATATTTCAACCAAAGATTCAATGAAAGAAGTGATAGAAAAATTTGAAGATACGGATGCATGGAACCTGCCGATTATTGATCATGCAAAATATGTGGGGATGGTATCCAAATCAAAATTTTTTTTGGCATACCGCACTTTTTTTTTAGAGATATCAGAGGAATAGATCTAACAGAGAGATTTAAAATTTTATGATTTATTTGCCGTATTATTAATATTGTCTTAGGATTTCCACTTATCCTTTATAAATCTACCGCTATGGGAAATTGTGAACTAATAAATGACTTTAAAGACAAAGATTTTTTGCTTGCTTTACTCAATGGTGATCGCAGGAAAAGTTATCAAATGGTTGAGCAGTATTTGCAAAATGATATTACGGTAAAAGAATTATACGAACAATATATTAAAGAAACATTGTATCGGGTAGGAATACTATGGGAGCATAATAAAATTTCGGTAGTCTCAGAGCACATAGCTACAGCCATTACCGAATCGATTTTAAACAGTCTGTTCGAAAAAATAGTCTCTGAAAACAGGGTGGGCAAAACGGCCATTGTTGCCTGTGTAGAAAATGAATATCACCAGGTAGGCATTAAAATGGTAGCAGATATTTTTGAAATGAATGGCTGGGACACCCATTTCCTGGGGCTAATGTACCCGTTGAGGAGTTAATAAAATTTGCTAAAACCATAGAACCTAATATTTTTGCTCTCTCGTTAAGTATTTATTTTCATTTGCCTGTTCTGGGAAAAATGATTATCAGAATAACCGATACTTTCCCAAATACACCAATAATAGTAGGCGGTCAGGCATTTCGGCATGGAGGTTTAGCGCTTATTCAGGAATTTCCTTCGATTAAATATTTTAAGAACCTGGATGAAACAGAATTATTTATTAAAAAAATAAGTTAGCCTATGGATCGATTTTATTTAATTAAAACAGCAAAATATTTAAATCCTGTATCAGAAAGAGGATACAATGAGTACCAAAGGATGCAGGAAAAACTGGTTAGCTTAATGAATGATAAAATGTTGAGCAGTCCGGATATTAATGACTTAGTGGGTGGAAATAATTTGGATATGATGAAAGATAACCATGCTAACCATGCTCGCTTTATGGCTTCGTTATTCAAAAATTTTGATCCCGAAGTTTTAACAGATACTGTATTATGGGTTTTCCGGGCATATAGCAGCCGGAAGTTTCATTTTAACTATTGGGCTGCACAGCTAAATAGTTGGATAGATATTTTAAAAAAGAAATTGAGTGAACAAACTTTTAAGGAAATTCTTCCTTTTTATGAATGGATGCAGGTTAATATTCCTGTTTTTGTAAAATTATCGACTGAAGATTTAGAATCCGGGAAATCGATGCACTAACCTATGGAAGAACAAAAAAATAGTCCTGCCATTTTAGATCGTTGGAAATTAGAGATTAAACCTTTTAT
>CAZWPU010000032.1:0-12782 GCA_964635605.1 uncultured Bacteroidales bacterium
CAAATTCCTTATGTGCACGATTGGATTCGGATAACCAGGCTTCTTCTTTTAATTGTTGATTTACTTTAACCTGATATTTGACCGCCTGATATCCGGCAATTCGCTCCTTTTCGCTGGTTTTTTCAATTTTCAACTGATATTCTTCTGGCTCTTCGCCAGCAAATTTCGAGGGATCATCAATACTTTCCATCATTCCCTGGTAC
The DNA here is from genome assembly GCA_964635605.1 of uncultured Bacteroidales bacterium. Lineage (GTDB taxonomy): Bacteria > Bacteroidota > Bacteroidia > Bacteroidales > UBA12077 > UBA12077. The sequence continues at coordinate 204 of CAZWPU010000032.1, forward strand.
ATGTTTCGGATCATCGGTTTTTGCTTTTCGGGAGCTTTTTTTAATTGTTCTTCCATTGCCGCCTTTAACGCTTTTTTAATATCGGTTTTGTAATCAGCAATGGTTCCTTTCCAGTAAACCATTTTTTCAGGATTCATCAGGGTAATGGTTTCATCATTCAGGTTAAAAATGGTAATCATATCATCCTGAACAATTTTCATTATATCATCCTCAATATAAACTGTTTCGATTATTGCTGATGCTTCACCCTGGTCAGAATCATAACTTTTTTGAGTAATAACCCATCCTGCAAAAGATGAAACATTAAAGAACAAAGTAAAAAGAAAGATAAAAAATACTTTTAGACGATTCATTGGCTTCATTTTTTATGGTGTTTACTACGAAAAACATACCAAACGGTTTATTATTGTTTGATTCCGTATCAAAAATAAGAATAAAGCTCAATTTGTAGTTATAATAGCATCTTTTTTTTGATCATAACATACATCTTGCTTTTGTAAATACCAAAAATCATTTCAAAAAAATAAAAAAACCCTTTGTTCAAAAAGCAACAAAGGGTTGAAATTATATTAGATTTTCTGCCTTCCGGCAGCGATTGAAGATTGATTACATCATTCCGGGCATTCCTCCACCCATTCCGCCTGCCGGCATTGGTGGTGTTTCTTCTTCTTCTTCGGTAATTACACACTCGGTAGTTAAGAACATGCCGGCAATAGATGCTGCATTTTCGATAGCAATACGAGCTACTTTGGTTGGGTCAATTACACCCGACTCGTAAAGATTTTCGAATTGGTTGGTGCGAGCATTATAACCATAATCTTCTTTACCTTCGATAACTTTTTGTACCACAACCGAACCTTCAACACCTGCATTTTCAACAATCTGACGCAATGGCTCTTCAATTGCTCTTTTAACAATTGTTACTCCGGTTGTTTCGTCTTCATTGTCACCTTTAAAATTTTCAAGTTCTTTAATTGCACGGATATAAGCAACACCTCCACCAGGAATAATCCCTTCTTCAACGGCAGCACGTGTGGCGCTTAATGCGTCATCTACGCGATCTTTTTTCTCTTTCAGCTCCACTTCGCTGGCAGCACCAACATAAATTACAGCTACACCACCGGCTAATTTAGCCAAACGCTCTTGTAGTTTTTCTTTATCATAATCAGAGGTAGAAGCTTCGATTTGCGCTTTAATCTGGTTTACACGAGCATCGATATTTTCTTTTGCTCCATCACCATTAACGATGGTCGTATTCTCTTTATCGATAGATATCTTTTCGCAGGTACCTAACATATCAAGAGTAGCATTTTCTAATGTGAGGCCTTTATCTTCGGTAATAACAGTACCACCGGTTAATATAGCGATATCTTCTAACATCTCTTTTCTTCGGTCTCCAAAACCGGGAGCTTTAACCGCAGCAACCTTTAACGAACCTCTGATTTTATTCACAACCAATGTAGCCAATGCTTCACCTTCAATATCTTCAGAGATAATCATTAAAGGTTTTCCGTTTTGAACTGTCGACTCAAGAATAGGCATAAGATCTTTCATGGTAGAGATCTTCTTATCGGTAAGAAGAATATACGGATGCTCCAATACAGATTCCATTTTTTCGGTATCGGTTACAAAATATGGAGAAATGTATCCGCGGTCGAACTGCATCCCTTCAACGGTTTTAAGCTCGTCTTCAGTACCTTTTGCTTCTTCAACAGTAATAACACCTTCGCGGCCTGCAGCCTGCATTGCATCGGCAATTAATTTACCAATGGCCGAATCATTATTGGCAGAAATCGTAGCGACCTGCTCGATTTTCTCATTCGATTCACCTACATCGTGCGATTGTTTCTTAATGCTTTCAATCACTTTTTTCACTGCTTTGTCAATACCACGTTTCAAATCCATTGGATTAGCACCGGCAGTAACATTTTTAATTCCAACTTCAATAATTGATTGTGCTAAAACAGTAGCTGTAGTAGTACCATCACCTGCATCGTCGTTGGTTTTGGAGGCTACTTCTTTGACCATTTGAGCACCCACATTCTCGAATTTATCTTTTAACTCGATTTCTTTAGCAACGGTAACACCGTCTTTTGTAATTTGAGGCGCTCCAAATTTTTTCTCAATAACTACATTTCTACCTTTTGGGCCTAATGTAACTTTTACAGCACTTGCTAACTGATCAATCCCTTTTTTCAGTTGATCTCTTGCGTCAATATCAAATTTTAATTCTCTAGCTGCCATGATTTATCTTTTTTAAATTAATTACTTAAATTATTACTCTTTTAATAAAATATCATCTTCTCGCATAATTAAATAATCCGTTCCATCCACATTAATTTCTGTTCCGGAATATTTGCCATAAATTACCACTTCGCCTGCCTTTAAAGACATTGGCTCATCTTTTTTTCCTTCGCCTACTGCGATAACAGTACCTTTTTGAGGTTTTTCTTTTGCTGAATCAGGAATAATGATTCCACTTGCAGTTTTTTCTTCAGCCTTATGTGGCTCTACCAAAACTCGATCTTTTAATGGTTTATACTTAAATTCTGACATCTTTTTAATTATTTAATTGTCTGCCTCCCGAAAGTTATCGAAATTGCAGACGGGTTTAACATATTTTTATTTTCACAATAACCATCTATTCATATTTTGTGCCAAATAGCGTTTAATCTCTTAAACTGCCAATTCAGGAAGCAACGGAATAATTAACACCTATAAACAAAATCATTAAATCACTATTTTACTGACAATTATACTCTCATTTGTTTGATAAAACAGGTAAAAAAAATGTCAGCCTGGCTGACAGACTGACATTTTATTTTTTATTCAATAATTTTTTATTCTCCTTCTCCATTTCCGGGAGCATCTTCTTCGGGTATAGAAGTTGGGAATTGAGGCATCTGTGTAGGATCAACAGCATTATTCACTTGTTGTTCAATTCTTGATCTTTCTTCGGTTGTTCCCCTGGGAATTGTCATACTTGCTATCACACTAAATACCAAAAGGCTAACAGCAAGTGTCCAGGTTGCTTTTTCCAAAAAATCGGCTGTTTTCTTCACTCCCATCACCTGGTTTGATCCTGAAAAATTCGATGCTAAACCTCCCCCTTTTGAGTTTTGAACCAATACAATTAGTATTAGTAATATACTCGCAATAAGAATTAAAACTGAAATCAAGGTATACATATCGCTACTTATTTAATTGTTCTTTTAGTTTTTTTATTTGATTTGCAAAGTAAGTACTTTTTTCCGGATATTTCAAACTTAATTTTTTATAAGATTTAATTGCTTTTTCAAGATAACCTTGTGCAATGTAAACTTTTATTAACGTTTCGGTTAATAGATCATCATCTTCCTTTGTGCTTTCCCGAGAAATATCTTTTTGATGGTCAGTTACTTCTTTTGGCTTAATTCGTGGCCTTTCGGCTATAAATCTGGCAATTAAATCATTATCATCTGCGTTTTCAATGATATCATTATCTGCATAATTATTGATATCAAAATATTCAAAATTTTTTACTTTTTCAATTTTTGAGTCACTCCCTTTTTTATCTCCATCCTTTGTTTTTTGTTTAGATTTATCCTCTTTAGTTGCTTTTGTTTTTTTATCCGTTGCTTTATGTTCAAATTCAGAAATTTCTTCCAATTCGTCGATTTGAAAAATATCATTTTTTTGTGATTCAAAAATTTTTCCCGGGCAGGCATCAATAGTGATCACATTATTTTTTCCGGTACGTTCATCGTCAATAAAATAGATCTCTGGAGGATATTGTAATTCATCTCCATCTTTAACTTCCGAAAATTCTATTTGGCTTAAAAGCGTTTCGGAAATATTTTCCCCCATCCCTTCAACGCTATCTTTAATTTTTCTTCGTACATTTTTATTTTTTAAAAACTTACTTTCAGATTCTTTGGACGGTGAATCTTTTTTTATTGAGGATATCTTTTCTTGTTTTATATCAGCTTCTTTCTGCTCCACTTTTTCAACTTCTGCAGGCAGATCGTCAATAACTGATTGAGTTGGTTGATTATCTTTTTCAAAAAATTCTTTATTTAATAAATCATATAATAAATCTCTGTTGGGAACATAAATAGATGAAAATGTAAGCTGATTGTCAAATTGAGGATTATTTTGAAGCTTCATGGCTAATAGCAATAACACATGAGTTGCTTGAAAATAAGGATACTCCTTAATAAGCTCTTGCAATGAACTAATATTAGCATTTTTAAGTTCAGCTAGACCATCTATATTTTTATAGAAATCTGAAATATTCATTAAAATTTCCTTTACTTACCAGTTTACAACCGATTTATTAAATATGTCATCTATAAGCTGTTCTACAATTTCCTCCACAAGCTCCTGTTCAACCTGAGCCAAATCTAAATTACTATCATAATCTGCGTACCTTGAAAAGTCTGAATCAAAATTGTATTCAGGTTCAATTTCGTTGGTAAATTTTACATGTGCTGTAATAGACAGCCTGTTCTGCGCGGCCGTTTCATCGCCTACAATAGCCGTTGGACGGGTATCATATTTAGTAATTTCACCTTCGAAATTTAAATGGCCCACATCGTTTACCAGCGTTAAAGATGTTTGAGACTTAAACTTATCTTTTAGTTCGTCCGTTATATATTGCCCAATATTTGCCATCGCCAAAGGTGCCCTGTTTGTAAAATATTGCACGGATACCGTTTTTACTTCGGGAGCAATGGATGCTCCTGAAAGTGTATAGCTAACCGTACAAGATTGAATAGTGGCAATTAAAATGACTATACTTAAAATTACTTTTTTCATTTTGTTGCAAATTTGCATCTAACTATTTAATATCGTATTCTTTAATTTTACGGTACAGTGTTCGTTCGGAAATTCCCAACTCCTGTGCAGCGTATTTTCGTTTCCCATGATGCTTCTCAATGGCCTTTTTAATCAGCTCAATTTCTTTATCTTCCAGCGATAATGACTCTTCAACAAACTCTTCGGTATCTTCAATATTTGGATCATCGTTTTTGCCAAAATCCTTATCTTGTCGATCCATTGTGTTTATAATCGATGATGTTTCATGGTTATAATTTTGAATAAGCTGATCGGCATGCTTAAGCTCTCCCACATGATCTCCTTTTTCAATAATATCATGGACTAACTTCTTCAAATTATTTAAATCGTTCTTCATATCGAATAAGATTTTATAAAGAATCTCTCTTTCAGAAGCAAATGTTTTTTCATCAATTAAATCGCTTTTATTATAAAGAGCAGGTAATTTATTCGGATAATAATCAGGCAAATATCTTTTTAAGACATCGGCTGAAATAATTCTTTCCTTTTCGATAACGGACAATTGTTCGGTAATGTTTTTCAATTGTCGCACGTTGCCAGGCCATTGGTAATTTTCAAGAATTGCTTTTGCCTCATCATCAAGGCTTATTTGCGGCATACGGTAACGTTCGGCAAAATCAGTTGCAAATTTCCGGAATAATAAATAGATATCATCACCTCGCTCTCGCAACGGCGGGATTGAAATTGGAACAGTGTTTAACCTGTAATAAAGATCTTCTCTAAACTTATTCTCTTCAATAGCTTTAACAAGATCAATATTTGTTGCGGCAATTACCCGAACATCTGTTTTTTGCAATTTTGAAGATCCCACTCTTAAAAATTCTCCACTCTCAAGTACTCTAAGCAACCTTACCTGAGTAGCTAAAGGCAATTCTGCAACTTCATCCAAAAAAATGGTCCCATTATCTGCAACCTCAAAATACCCTTTACGCGTATCGTTTGCACCGGTAAATGAGCCTTTTTCGTGCCCAAAAAGCTCCGAATCAATGGTTCCTTCGGGTATTGCACCGCAATTTACCGGTATATATTTGCCGTGTTTTCGAGCGCTAAAATTATGAATAATTTGTGGAAAAGCCTCTTTTCCAGTACCGCTTTCGCCTGATATTAAAACCGAAAGATCGGTGGGTGAAACCTGAGCCGCAATATCAATGGCCCGGTTTAGGTTAATCGAATTCCCAATAATACCAAAACGTTGCTTTATTTTTTGAATATCCATTCCGATATAGATTTTACCTTATCATTTAATATGACAAAATTACAATTTTATATCTGTTTTTATTTATTTTTAATCAATATTTACCCAAAATTTACTGTCATTAAGTCATAATATATACATTTGTACTAAACTTACTTAAAACATTAAAATATTCATGAAATTTATTGGAATTATTCCTTCGCGATATGAATCGAGCCGATTTCCCGGAAAACCGCTTGTTGACATTCAAGGAAAAAGCATGATAAACAGAGTTTATGAACAGGCCAAAAAAACGCTCGATTATGTTTTTGTTGCCACAGATAATGAAAAAATTGCCAATGAAGTAAAACGGTTTGGAGGGCAATGGGTAATCACTTCTAAAAATCACGAAAGTGGTACAGACAGACTTGCTGAAGCTATTGAGATCATCCAAAAAAAATTAAATACTCCTTTTGATGTTGTGATAAATATACAAGGTGATGAACCCTTTATTGAGCCTGCTCAGATTAAAGAATTAATAAATTGTTTTAGCTCTGATGAAACTGAAATAGCTACTTTAATAAAAAAGATTACTAATCCGGAGGATATTTTTAATCCCAACAAACCTAAGGTGATTTTTGATCATCAAATGAATGCGATCTATTTTAGCCGCTCACCAATCCCATATGTTCGAAATGAGGCTAAACAACATTGGCTAAAATCCTTCGATTTTTATCGTCACATTGGAATGTATGCATACAAAACCACTGTTTTGCATGCAATTACTAAGCTTAAAAGATCAAAACTGGAGATAGCTGAATCGCTGGAACAAAATCGATGGATTGAAAATGGATATACCATTAAGGTATCAAAAACCGATTTCAATTCCATAGGTATTGATACTCCCGAAGATTTACAAAAAGCATTATCCCTTATAAAAAAAAATTAATTGTATACTTAAATATTTTAATGAAAATCCGGGAATTTACACTTAATGATATTCCGCCCATTGTTGAGCTTTGGTAACATACTTCAGTAAAAGCGCATGATTTTATTTCTCCTTCTTTGTGGAAATCACACAAAAAGGAAATGGCAGAAAAATATTTACCACAATCGGAAACGTATGTGGCAATTAAAAATCAGGAAATGGTAGGTTTTATTTCGATGGTTGACAATTATCTTGCAGCCCTTTTTGTAAAAACAGAGTTACAAGGAAAAGGAATAGGAACAGCTCTACTCAACTTTATCAAGGGAAACCGAAATAATATTGAACTTAAGGTTTTTTAAAAGAATAATAAAAGTGTTGCGTTTTATAAAAAGAATGGATTTACAATCATAGCCGAAAAAATTGAAGAAAATACCAAAGAACCTGAATATTTTATGAAATGGGCACTATAAATTTTAGTTCTTTAGTTTAACCACAATCTTATCAACTATTTGTAATGCTGTGGTTAAGGTACTTAAATCAGGATATAAATTCCCGTCTTTACCCGAATAATGGCTATGTCCAACAGGCTTCATTTCATATATTTCTTTTTCAGTATTTAAATCAATTTCGGTAGCAAAAACTAAAGCCGGTTGTGCGGATGTTTTATAATGTAAATCTTCCGGGTATTTGTTGTTTGTCCAGTATGTATTCCAGTCCCACGACTGATTTATTTCAAAAATAATTCTAAACTGAGCGGGTAATAAAGAATCCGTTTTGGTTTTTAAAATAAAATCTGTGGTTGGTGTTGCGCCAGTGTAAGCATCTACAACCGGATTTTCGGAAGTGGGTAAATAAAAACCATCTGATGCCCGAATACCTCGTTTATGACCCCAATAAGGTAATGCTGCAGGTCTGCGTTTTGCTCCATTAACCCATCGGTTATCCCGTATCTCTCCATAATTAAAAATTCCTTTGGCAATTGATTCTGCCACATAAAGGGTTTGTAAATAATTCCCATCCATATCCTCAATCCATATAGCCATTAATGGGTAATAAAATGCAGGGCCTTCATTAAAATGAATTTCAAATTCCGGGCCCTCTCCTTGCTGATTTGTTGCAAAAATATACTTGTCAGATTTTTCCTTTTGCATTTGCTGAGCTTTAGTTCCCATTGCTAATAAAATCAAAACAATAATCATAAAATTTCTAATCATAACTGTAATTATTAAAATTGAACAATAATTCCTAATGAGGGCAACACCGTTCCGGAGCCGTCACTTTCAATTCTTTTCAAATCATACCTTGTTGGATCATTAGGATCGATTAAAACATTGCCGTTTTGATCGGTTTGGGTTATAAGTTTATCAGGCTCATCCGATTTAAAATTATATACATTTTGCACATCAATATAAAACATTAACGACCATTTTTCAAAAAAATATTGCTTATCGATTCGAATATCGAGTTGATGAAATGGGTCTAAACGTAAAACATTAAATTGAGTATAATCTAAATATTCACGCCCGCGGGCATTCCATGCAGTTATAAGGCTTGACTTATTTTCATCAAACGGAGTGTATGGCGAACCACCAATAAAACGCCATTTAAAGCCAACCTGCCAATTCCTTTTCAGATCTCTTGTAGCCGTTAAATTTAATAAATGAATATTATCCCACGATGAAGGAATAAAGGTTGATGTTAGCTTTAAATTATCATTAAATTCTTTAAATTCACTTCGTACTAAAGTATAAGAAAACACCACATTAAACCCCCACAAATTCCTATGACGAGCCAATAATTCTATACCATACGTCTGCCCTTCTGCAATGGATAATACCTCTTCATCTCCGAAAGATCCATAATCAGCCCCTTTATTGGATAAAGCAATGGAGTCATTAATAGAAAAAGGATAATCGCGATAATATTTATAAAATCCCTCCAATGAAATAACACTTTCATCATCAGGCATATACTCAAAACCTCCTACCAGGTGATCAACCGAAATATATTTTAATCCATTTGTTTTGTTGATCAGATTACCTGTAGCATCACTAAATCCTAATGTAGTATATGCCGGGCGCTGATAGTAACGTCCTGTATTAAAATTAATAGATAAATCAGCTTTTAATTGATAGGATGCAGAAAAGCGTGGTGAAAATTGCGAAAGCAAATTGGACATTTCAGATGAATAGTTATTCGCATCGGTTCTTGCTCCCAAAGAAAGAGATAACCTCTCCCCCAAATATTCTTTACTAATTTGTCCAAATACTGACCACGACCACAAATCTAAACGGGTATTGTAATTAATCGTTTGTGTTGCGTTACCAACAAATTGTTTTCGATAGGTATCATTTGTGTATTGTGCGTATTCTAATCCTGCACCATAATTTATTTTATATCCATTATCGCTGCGCGTTGTATTTTCATACCTGAATTTGGTTTCCGATTCTTCGGAAAAATAATCAAACGTTAATAACGAATCGACCTCATTATTGTCCTGATATTTATATGATCGATTATTCAGTGCATTTCTGCTTAAAACCCAGGTATCATAACTTTTTTCTCTGTAATGTTTAAATACAGCACCAACCGTGTAGCTCCACTGTTCGTTTACAGGGATAAAATTTAAAATATACCGCTGGTCTTCCGTATCGTTGGCATCCAAATTTAAATCAAACTGGTCTATGGCCCCCAACCCTATCAATGTAAGCTCATTTTTTTCATCAAAACGGGTTTTAATCTTAAACTGGGCATCATTGTATGTGGGTAAAAATGGTAGTTCTAAAGCAGCAAACAAAATCTGAAGATAAGATCTTCGGGCCGAAAAAATAAAGGTTGTATTTTCAGTAATGGGCCCGTCAAAGGTTAAAGCAACTTCTGAAGCACCCAATGTACCTTGTGTTTCTAATTTTTCTTTGTTACCGTCTTTTTGCTTAAACTCTAATACTGAGCTTAACGCATTCCCCCTGTTTGCAGGGAAAGCACCTGAATAAAAATCAACTTCGCGAATAAAATCCACATTAATGATACCCACCGGCCCTCCTGAAGCTCCCTGGGTAGCAAAATGGTTAATGTTGGGGATTTCAACGCCATCAAGATAAAATGAATTCTCACTGGGTCCTCCTCCGCGAACAATCACATCATTTCGCTGGACAGGTGTAGATGCCACTCCCGGAAAAGATTGAATAACCTTAGAAATATCACGATTTGAACCCGGGCTTTTTTCAATATCCTGAATTCCTATTCGGCGTAAAGATAGAGGGCTTTCTTCAGTTTTCCTGAAAGGTGATGGTTTAACAACCACTTCATCCAGCGCAATCGAGGTTTCTTCCAACGGAATATTTAAAAATACTTTTTTTGCGTTGGTAACCATTATCTCTTCTGAAATATAGGTTTTAAATCCAACAGCAGAAACCTGTATCTTAATAAACCCCGGTTTTATTCCTGTAAATAAAAATTCACCATCAAAATTTGATGCCGAACCTATTGTTGTTTGGAATATTACAACATTTGCAAAAGGAACAGGTTCATTATTCTTGCTATTAAAAACTCTCCCCTCAATCTCTCCAGTATTTTTTTGTTGCCCAATAATTGTTCCTGGCAACATCATAAAAAATAATATATATATATTAATATTCTTCATTTGTGTACAATTATTTTATCAATAGAAAAAACACAAAATACTAAAAAATGTTCAGAATTGTCATTTGAAATCAAATTATATTGAACTTCAAAAAGTTGAAAGAGGAATATGTATTTGTTTTAAAAAGAATTAATTGAAGTGAATCTTTGAAATAAATTTTCTTAAAAATCTTATTGCATCTTAAAAAAATGATTAAAAAAAGAGAGGCACTCTCCCCAGAGTGCCTACAACTAACCTAAAAACCCAAAATTATGAATTAAATTTACCATTTAATCCTAATTCATCAACTATGACTTTTAAAAATGAAAAGGGTTTAATAAAAAAATTATTTTTTCTCTAAAAATTTAACCGCAACATTGAGTGTTCTGTCAATTTCTTTTATAATTGGATAATAGCCACCGTTATCCAATATATTTCTTGCAATATGTGCTTTAACCTGGGTTTTAATAACCTTCTCGGATTTAGCGAATCCTTTGACTGTTTGGGAAACTCCGTTTTGTGAAGCATAAGCAACAAACTGATCGAAAATTTTAACAGAATTCAAATAATTATTAATCTCCTCTGCAGTGTTCACCTGATTCAGTTTTTCTCGGTTTTCATCCGCATAATTAAAGGTAAAATCCTGTAAAATACCTTTTTGAACAATTTCTGAATAATATTTAGAATAACCTGTAGTATCAATAGGAACAAAAATATCGGGCATTATACCTCCTCCGCCAAAAACTACCTTACCTTCTGGAGTAATGTATTTTAATGAATCAGTAAATTGAATGCTATCCGCAGCTTCAAACTCTCCATGTTGAAATCGGTTATAAATATCATTATAATATTCCATTTTATCATCACTATAAGGCTTTTGGATACTACGCCCTGTTGGAGTATAATATCGTGCAATAGTAAGTCTGATAACCGAACCATCGGAAAGAGGATAAGCCTCTTGTACCAATCCTTTCCCAAACGATCGGCGACCAATAATTGTTCCGCGGTCATTATCTTGTATAGCTCCAGCCAATATTTCACTAGCTGACGCAGCCCATTCATCTTGTAAAACAGCTACCTCAATATCTTTGCACACTCCACGTGAGGTAGAATAAATTTCCTGTCGTGGACTAGCTTTTCCTTCGGTATAAACAATTAACTGTCCTTCCTCTAAAAACTGATCCACTATATTAGTAGCAGCAATCATGTATCCTCCATTGTTGCCCCGTAAGTCAATAATCAGTTTCTTAAAATTTTGTTTCTTTAGTTTTTCAACACCTTTTAAAAACTCCTTAAACGTTGTTTCGGCAAACCGGTTTATTTTAATATATCCAATTTCGTTGGTTACCATATAAGCAACATCTACACTATAAAGTGGAATTTTATCCCGAATAATTTCCACCTCAATCAGTTCAGGAACACCTTTTCGCTCCAGGCTAACTTTAACCTTAGTTCCCATTTCTCCTTTCAGCATTCCTACTAAATCGTTGCTTGGAAGGTTTTGTCCGGCAACAAGGGAATCATTAACCTTAATGATTCTGTCGCCAGCCATTACTCCTGCTTTATCAGACGGTCCACCTGATATAACATTTATAATAATTGCTGTATCGGTTTGATGATTAAATACGACTCCAATGCCTTCAAAATTTCCACGTAAATCTTCACTTACTTGCTGCATATCTTCAGCCGGGATATATACCGAATGCGGATCTAACTCCTCTAATATTGCTGGGATAGCAGCATTTTCTAATTTCCCTTTTGAAACCGTATCAACATAACGCTGTTCAATATAATCAATAATACGAAGCAATTTATCTTCCCCTTGATATCCATAAGAAGAATGATTCCCGTTATTTTTACTCAATGAATTCCCAAGTACAATTCCTGCTATCATTACAATAGCAAACAGTATGGGTAAGTATATTTTATTAATTTTTTTTTCAGTCATTTTTAATGATTTATAATTCTAAATGTACAATTTCAATATTTGCTCTTTCCAGTAACTGCAAACCTTCAGTA
>CAZWPU010000033.1:0-12768 GCA_964635605.1 uncultured Bacteroidales bacterium
GTTTTATAGACTCCAAATTTTAGAACTAAAAATATTAAAGCTAAAATAAATCAAAATTGCATTTTTGTATACTTTAGTAGCAAAACTTATTTGAGAAACTAATTAAACTATTTCAGGTTTTTAAAATGCAATGTTAGTCGGTTGAATCTTAGTTATTATATAATATGTTTTAATTTTCTGTTGAACTACTGTTTATTTTTTTGTTTAATGTTTGTCTAGATATTCCCAACATTTTGGCCGCAATACTTTGGTTATTATCAGATCTCTTAAGGGCTTCCGTAATTAATTGTTCTTCCATTTCTTTAATGGAAGGTAGGTTTTCGTAATTGTGAAAGAGATTCTGATTTTTATCACTAACAAAGCTGCTACTCACTGCTTCTTTAATCCCTTTATTGATGATTTTACTGATAATTTTTAATGACATTACCTTTGACTCGTGTTGAGAAATTGCATCGTAAATTATGGATCTTAATTCTCGGACATTACCAGGGAAACTATAGGTGCTTAATAGTTTAAAAAGTTCAGGAGGTGGGGTTGGTCTTTTTTTATCCATGCTTTTAGCAGCTTCGGATATAAAATAATCAGTTAAAACAGGAAGATCATCAAGGCGTTTTCGTAGCGGTGGAATTTGAATGTGGTGTACAGACAATCTATAAAATAAATCTTTTCTGAAAGATCCATCTTCCATTTGCTTTTTTAAATCTGTATTAGTTGCGACAATAATCCGGCAATTTGCTCTCCTTAAGACGTCTACTCCTGATTGATAGTATTCCTTTTCTTGTATCAACCTTAGAATTTTTACTTGAGAAGAAGGTGATAAATCTCCGATCTCGTCTAAAAATAGAATTCCATTTTCAGCTTGATTAACAAGTCCACCCCTCGAATTGATAGCTCCGGTATAAGCTCCTTTAGCATGGCCAAACAAAGTATCAGTAAACATTTGATCATCCAAACCTGCTACATTTACCGAAACATATTCGCCCTTATAATTATTTAAATTGTATATGGCTCGGGCAAAAAGTTCTTTTCCGGTTCCTGTTTCACCATTTATAAGCACCGGCTCATTTGATTTTCCAATCGCTTCCATATACTTAAAAATCGACTTCATCTGTTCATTTTGCGTCAGTATGTGTCTAAAAGCTTTTGAATTTTCTATGCTATCACTCAGCATATGCTTCTTTAACAGCGAATACTGACGCTTCAATTCTCTTAACTCAATAACTTTTTTTACGGAAGATAATAAGCGATTTCGTTCAATTGGTTTTAGTAAATAATCAGCTGCCCCATTTTTCATGCAGGAAACAGCCATCTTTACATCGTTTAATCCAGTAATCATGATTATCGGAATTTCAGGATATTCCAGATTCAGTTCCTCCAATATTTTATCACCTGAAATATTGGGCATGGTAATATCTAGTAGGATGCATTCAACGGCATTGTCCTTTACATAGTCCATTACCAATTGACTCTTTTGCAAACAAACAATGTTTGAGTATCCATTTGATCTTAAGGTGAATTCCATACTATTAAGGATGCTTTTTTCATCATCTATAATTAGTATTGGATTATTAGGTGTTAAGATTTCCATTTTGAGTACTTGTTATTGGGAATTTTAAGGTTACGATAGTTCCGCGTCCTTCTTCCGATTCATAGTTAATAATACCATTGTGATCTTTGATAATCCCAAGGGATACAGATAAACCAAGTCCGGTTCCACCTCGATCTCTCATGGTCGTAAAAAATGGATCAAAGATTTGTTTGATGTTTTTTTGCGAAATTCCACAGCCTTGGTCAATGATTAAAATTTTTACCGCTTGCTCATTTTTTTCAACTGAAGTAATTACACTAATTCCTTTATCTCTGGATTCAAGTGCATTGTAGGCATTTTGTAGTAGGTTTATAAATATTTGTTCCAATCTCCTGAAATTTCCTTTAATCAATGGGATTTCTTCCATCAGATCTAATTCAAAATTATCAGTTGCTTTATTCAGCTGACTTGAAATCAGTTTGCTTGATGACTTAATCACCTCATTCAAATTAACATTTTCGTTAATGGCTCCTTCATCAGGCTTCGCAAAGTTTTTTAAATCTTCAACAATCTGTTTTATTTTTTCAGAACTTTCCTGGATACCATCAATAATATCAGGGAAATAACTTTTGAAATATGAATAAGGCATCCCGGAAATGAGAAAATCTCCGTGATCCCTTTTATACTTTTCCAGGATTGGTTTTGACGATTCCCAAGCTTCCTTAAGGATGGGATTATTTAGCATGATGGCATTATTCGGATTGTTTATCTCATGGGCCACCCCCGATACTAAAGTCCCTAGTGCTACGAGTTTATCTGTTTGAATTAATTGCTCGTTTTGTCGTCTCTTTTCTTCTTCAATCCTTTTACGCTCAGTAATATCTCTTACAAAAATGAAATCCACGGGTTCGCCTTCATAGTTTATGAGCCCAGCATTAATCTCAACATCTATATCAGTACCAGAAGAAGAGATAAGGCGGGTTTCAAAAATATTTCGAGTGGCTTCTCCTTTTAATCTTTTATCATGATTTTTCACGACCAGTTTTCGGTCAGATTCACAAATTATTTCTTCAAATGAAAGATTAGACAGCTCTTGCTCATTATAATTTAATAGCGATCCTATTTTTTTATTCGCAAAGTTAATTTTCTTGTTCTTGATTAGCATAATGCCGTCATTCGCTCTTTCAATTAAACTTCGATATTTGTCTTCACTTTCTGTTAAAGCTTGTGCAATTCTTTCTTTTTCCTTAATGAAATTTCTAAGTTGGATGTTAGTTTCGAGTATTTCTTTGGTTCTTTCCTCAACCTTCTTATTAAGGTAATCTCTATCCTCCTTTAATTTTCTGCGTGAAATTATACGCTCGCTAATGTCTCTAACAAAACCCATTACGGATAATTCGGTATTGGTTTCAACCAAAAATAATCTGAATTCAACATGGACTTTTTTACCCATAATGAGAAGTTCTGTTTCAAAGATTTGATGTTTTGTTTGAACAATTTTCTTCAAGACCTCGAAATAATCATTATTCTTTTTCTTATTGAAAAAATCGTGTGCAGAGCAATTAAGTACATCTCTATTCTCACATTTGAATAATTCAAGAAAAACTCCATTGGCTTTTGTAAATTCACGGGGTTCCCCATTCTTAGTTATTTTATGAACGAAAATCCCATCATTTCCGCGCTCAAATAAAAGTTTAAAATTTCGCTCACTCTCAATTAAGTTTCGTTCGGCTTCCTCCAGCTTAAACATATCCAAATATCCAATGATGAATAAAATCAGGATAAAGAGGATGATGCTTATTATCAGAATATAATTTCTGATCTTGTTTGTTTGCTGGATAAGTTCATTCTCGTTTATCGAAGCATTGATAATCCATCCGGTTTCCTTCGATTGCTGAAAAGCCATAAGTTTATCTTCATCTCTAAATCGATAAGCCAGGAAACCGTTTTTATCCTTTATAAGCTTTTGCATCCAGGAATATTCCAACATGCTCTTTAAGGTTAATGACATATCGTGATGACCGATGTTTCTTCCTAAGGTGTCAGTTATGGCAAGATATCCTGTTTCGCCAACGTTGGTCGGAACGATAAATTTTTTAATGAATTTCTCCCAATTAATGGTAAAGCCAACAAAACCAAGCAGTTCATTATTTTCAGAAAAAACACCTTTTATGAGAATAAAAGTGAGCCTTCCCGTTTGCTGTGATCTTGAAATATAAGTATCGAGATAGATTTGGAAATTATTTTTTTTAAAACCTTCCCATAAATTTAGATTGCTTAAATTATTGTATCTGCTGTTATCGTGGAGTGATCCAAACCTGATTTTGGCATCGGAAGAGGCAATAAAAATGTTGTCTAAATTATTAAAATTTTTATTTACAAGGCTCAAACGGTCAACGATATCTAAAGAATCGTTGTGTAAGGCATTCTTTATTTCTGGCATTTCAGAGATTAAGGTGAGCGATTTCTTTTTCTCTTCCACCCACGAATCAACAGTTTTTGTAACGCCATCGGTAACTGCGCTTAGATATTTTTCTGCCATTTTTCTGGAATTGGTTTTGTCCAGCATTGAGAAGAATATCACAAATGCACAAACGGAAAAAAAAATGATAATACTGACTTTGATAAAAGTCAGTTTCTTGGGTCCTATTCTCAAAATTTTTAACATTCGTATAATTCTGTTAATCAAAAATTACGCATTTTATTTAAGTTTTATTGAGCATTAATTAACTTAAGAATCACGTAGTTTAATCTCAGCAAAATTAAGTATTTAAAACAATAAAATGGGTTAAAATAATGATTATTTTAACCCATAAATCCGAAATATTTTTGATTATTAATTATGCCTTTTAAAATCTAAAATCTATATAAAAGTTCAAATCTGAGCCAATTATATCCATCAGCATTTGAGGCGTAAAAATTTCCTGGAGAGAAGTTTTCCCATAAGAAATGACCCGACCAAGCTTTGTCAATTTTATAATTCAATTTCAGTGTTAAAAGTTCGCCGCGTGATTTCCCGTCACCGCCACAAAAATCTGAAAGATTTTCCTCCACAGCCATTAGATGAAAGTAGGATGTCTTAAAAGTCACTTTATCCGATAAGGTTCCGTTTACTGAAAAGTTAAGTGAAGCAATATTGGACCAGTAAGCTACCTTGCCTTGGTTTTCAATGATTAAAGTATAAATAAAGGATTCACTCCACTTAGGCCATCGACTCCATAAAGGATTCCAGCCTTCATCTTTTTCAGTTGCCGGATCATCTCCACTAAGGTAAAAGCCACCAAAAGACAAACCATCAGCAACGGGAATTTCATCCTTTATTTTATAATCCAAATGAAAATATCCACCGAATGCACTTTGATCTTCATCTCCAGACTTACCAAACTGTTGTGCGGCTTCGGCGGTAACACTTAAGTTTTTAGCTAAAGGAAGAGTCAAACGTGCACCAATTGCATTGGTTTTATATTCGATAGGGGCACTTGAGTTTTGATGCGTTACCTTCCTAAAAAAGTAAGTTGATAACTTAGATTTTTTTAATTGTGATTTATAATATAGGCCCAAGCCTGTATTCGCCTGTTCTTCCAGAAGTTGCCCCGATTTATACTCATTGAAAACAGGAAGAAGGTCGTCAATTTTAGGGATGTACGAAACAAAGGCCGTTACATTATTTTTGGCATTAAAAGTATAAACACCCTTTACTGCATTAAAATAGGCTGATCGCGAACCAGGTAAGGGTTGCCCGTCCAAACAAATAAATCCTTCGTCCAGCATAATATTTTGCCTTCCAATGGTAAGTTCTAATGGAATTTTAGCAATTTGACCCCATTTAAAATAAAGCTGGTTAACAAATATTTCGTCGAAACGATTATTTTTCGTTCCCGGTGCAAACCATAATCTGGATTCATTCGCTAATTGAAATTTTAATTCAATGTTTTTACCTGGTCGATAAGTCAATCCTAAATTTGTTCTGAACCTAGTGAATGTCCAGCCCTCTGCTTCATTGTTTAAGGTAATTGCATTATCGAAGCCTGTTATTCGAATTCTCTCAGAAAAAGAAAATTTGAGTTTTTTAGTTCCAGATACTTCCTGTGCCTCAGCTGAAAAAAAGCTAAAAACCATAGAAATAATTAATAATAATAAATGTTTTTTCATTTTTATTCGATATTAAAAATAGTAAGCATGAGCAGCATAAAGCTCCTTATGCATTTTAAAATTTATCGCTTTATTTTTTACATGTTTGTTCTAATTCTTCCAAAGATTTATATCCTAATCTTTTAAAAAGATTTTTATAACGCAATTCGGTTAAGTTTAATTTCCTTTCAATGGCTTTGTTAATATCAAGCATCAGGAATTCGAGCGTTTGATTTGAATAGGTTTCATATTCACAAATCATATAATTTTTAAACGTTTCACTATTTTCCCGAAGCAGATTCGGATATTTTGGTCGGAGCTCATTCATCCAATTAATTTCAATTTCGGCTATTTGATTAATAACTGGGTTCTGATTTGTATGCGGAATTAAATTTTCCATCAATGCATATTTTTCTGTCATGAGATTTCGATCTGCTACTTTTGCACTTATTAGATCTTCGAGATAAGATTTGAGCGTTTGCTCAGATAAAACGCTGTGACTCATCCAACGCATTATTTTAAAAGTGTCAGGATCATCCTGACATTTTGAATGACCATCTTCATCTTTTGTTTTTACTTGCAAAAACATTTCAAGCTCAAAAGTGATGATGTTATCAATGAGATCCCACTTGTCAATTTTTTTAGTTGTATCAGCTGTTGTACACTTATTCATGATACTTGGTTTTAATAATTTAAATTTTACTGATTGATATTTAAAATGGAGTGTTATAACCAATGAAACACAAAAGACCTTCTTCTTCAATAATAGATTTAATATGTTCCATGTGTTCTTCAGAAGGAGGAACTTGGTTCTCGAACAAATATTTTTGATTTAATTGGCGATATTTTGATTCACCAAGTTTATGAAAAGGCAGAATATTAATAACTTCCAGACCAATTTCATTAACATATTTTGCCGTTTTTCTGATATTATCATCATCATCGTTAAAACCTGTGATAATAGGGATTCTGGGAACAATAATGCCTTCCCAGTCTTTTTTTTCAGCTAAAAGTTTAATATTTTTCAATATTAATTCATTTTTAACACCTGTCATAGATTTATGTTTATCAGTATCCATATGTTTAATATCCATAAAAACCCAATCAACATAATCAGTAACTTCCATCCAATAGTCAGAATTAAGAAAGCCTGTAGTTTCAATACAAGTATGTATATATTCTTCTTTGCATTTTTTAAGTAAAGGGAGAATGAAGTGTTTTTGTAATAAAGGTTCTCCACCACTAAGCGTCATGCCTCCTTTATCATCCCAAAAAGCACGTTCTCTATTAAATCTGTGCATAAGTTGATCAATAGTGAAATATTCACCAGAAATGGAATTTCCTTCGTTTAAACAAGCATCAACACATTCCATTGTTTCGCATTTATTACAAATATCTCTATCAAAAATTAATTCATCGTCAACTATTGATACTGCATTATTAGGACAAGCTTTAATACAAGCTCCGCATTTAATACATTTAGCTGTGCTATGAAGCATAATCGGTTTACTAAATAAACCTTCAGGATTACAACACCATTTACATCTTAACGGACAACCATTCATAAAGATGGTCGTTCGGGTACCCGGGCCATCATGTACCGAATGAGATTGTATGCTAAAGATTAATCCTTTTATTTGATTCGTATTTTCGTTTAAATTAGTTTTCATAAAAATATAAATTTTGCTTTAATAGCGGATTCATTCTCCCCCATATACTTTGTTAATTTTTTTCTTTTGCTAATAATGGTAATGACAATGCCAGTACGATAGATATTGCAAATGAACCAATAGCATAGTAAATAGAATAAGTATAAGAGCCAGTAAAATCTTTAAGCCATCCACCAATAAATGAACCTAAAAATGGGCCTACACCCATAACGATTAAGGTTGCTAAGCCCCATATTTTTCCTAAGGTTTTTCGGCCGTAAATCGCACCGGTATATCCTACAACACCACCTGGTACTATAGCCCAATAGATGGCAAAAATTGCTGCGGAAATGTAAGCTATAATAGTAACTTCTGTGGAGCAACTTAAAAGCATTAGACAAGCTAAAAGCCCAACAGCAGGACCTGTAATCAACATTATTTTTCTGCCTTTTGCTTCATTTTTAACCTTACCAACAATTTTATCGGCAACAATGCCTAGTAGGGGCATACTGAAGATTCCGATGATTCCAATTGTTTTATAAACATTGATGGCACTGTCGGTTGCCCATCCTTTATCTTGTACCCAGAAACTTACTACTTGTGTCCAGATTAAAAACTCGGCCATCATACTGGTGAGAAACATAAAAATGGCTCCCCAGATAGGGTAGGTAGAATAGGCTTCTTTAATCGACCAAATTTTTTCCTTTGCTTTTACTTGACCTGCTTTAGTAGGAGCTTCTCCGTGAGGAGTTAAATCGTAATTTTCCGGATTTCGTTTTGCCATAAAAACAGCAACAACCAAAAGAGCAAAAATGATAATGGCTAAAGTAACCATGGTCGAACGCCAAGTTCCGCCATTATTCATTGAATTTTTAACAACTTCGGCTAAGAGCCATTGAGCCATAGGTGCACCTGCGAAGGCAATCCCCCACATGGTAGCGTAAGTTTTACCCACATACCATTTTCTAACCGAAACGGTAGAAGTTACCCAAAGCATACCGGTTGCAATACCTGCCAAAAGTCCAAAAGTAAATAGGTAGGCAAGTTGAGTACTAATCATACTTGTTAGGTAGAAACCTAAAGCGCCGAAAACTGCAGCGATGGCATAAATTGGTTTGGTTCCCCATTTGTCTAAAATCATTCCGGCGAAAAAAGCGGTAATTGCATAAATGGTCATCATGAGTGAATAACCCAGGGTTACTTCAGCTTGCGACCATCCCAAATCAGCTGCCATAGGGCCTTTCAACATGGCAAAAGTTGCTCTGTAACCAAAAAGACTAAATACGGCAAGCCAAGATGCAAATACAACCATTG
Organism: uncultured Bacteroidales bacterium; assembly: GCA_964635605.1. GTDB lineage: Bacteria > Bacteroidota > Bacteroidia > Bacteroidales > UBA12077 > UBA12077. The sequence continues at coordinate 8,623 of CAZWPU010000033.1, forward strand.
GTCCGTATAATTTTGCTTTATTAATTTTCATATTTCTGTTTATTAATTGTTAATTAAGTTCCATAGATTTAACCATGAAACAAAAGTTTTGCGCATTATGAAAAATGCTGCAAAGCACTATTTCACAATATTTACTGTTAAATATTAAGTTTGAATTGAATCCTCTATGTATTGAGGTTAAAAGCATGGGGAGGTTTACACCTCCCTATGCTTGGTTTTTTAGAATTTGTTATTTCTCTTCGTAACCGTCACAAGTAATGGCTACCATATCAGGATAAGCTAAATGCTCTTTTCCCATCATTTTACAAATGCCTAAACCAATTTTATCTTTATTAAGCGTAAAATTTTTGCAATGCATGCATTTTGGCATTCTTTCATAATTTGGATCAAGATCGTCTGCATTAACTATTTTTCCTGTATTTCTGTCAATCCCTTTTGCAACATCAACGGGTACAAAATTCAGACTGTTTCTATATATTTTATCTTCCATTTTTTTAATTGTTTTATGTTTCTAATTTTATTTTTTGATTAAACACCTTCGTATTCAGTTCGTGCAATAAGTTCATCCTGAACTTGTTTTCCAATCTCTACCCAATACTGAGTAAATCCGGCAACCCGAACCATAAGGTCTCGGTATTTCATAGGATTGGCTTGTGCGTCCTTTAATACTTTAGAGTCAACAATGTTAAACTGAACATGGAATCCACCTTTTCTCATATATCCTCTTACAAGCTCAATAAGCTTTTTAGAACCTTCAGCACCTTTAATAGCAGATGGGTGAATTTTAATGTTTAATTGAGAATTTTGTGATTTTGAATGATCCCAAATAGTTGCAGAATTCATTAAAGCATATGGTCCTTTTTTATCAGTACCAGGATAAGCAGACATAGAAGCATCTGCAAATGTTGTACCTTGTAATCTACCATCACTTGAAGCTAAAGTAGCAGAACCCATAGCACCGTGTGTTGATACAGATATCTGACAAGAATACATAGGCTCACCATAAAGTGATTCAACAGTTTCAGAATGTGCACAGAACCAATTTTCCCAATCTAATAATATATTATCAGCATAAGAATCGTCATTACCATATTTAGGTGCATTTAAACAATCAAAATGGATTTGTTTGTAATCATTTTTAACATCTTCTGATATTTCTTGATCCATTAGTGAGAATTTACCAATTTCGTCAGCTGTTTTATATCCAAAGTTATTTAGCATAGCATCTAGCATTTCCTTAAGACTATACTTTTTGTCATCATAAACTAATTTTTTCAATGCAGCTAAACTGTTAACCATAGTAATATTACCAGCACTTTCAACATTAAATGTTGCATTGTAACGATATCCTAATTCATTAATAAGATGTCCTGTTTCAAGACAATCTGGTTTTGTAAATGAATGGAATACACCCATATTATTTTTTCTCCAAACGTCGTGTTGAATATTATTTGTAAGAGCAAGTACCTCAACAGCTTTATCCCAATATACTTTAAATTGCTCAAATAACTCGTCAAAAGTTTTGAGTTTTTTATTATGAGGTTCAAATACTTTAATACCAGTTCTTTTATCAACACCATTGGTAAGAACTAATTCAAGAATTTTAGGTTGAGCAATAAAGTGAACACCAACTGAAGTAGGCTGACCAGCTCCGCCAGGAATCCAATATTCTTTTCCATTTAAGTGAAGAGGTTTCCAGCAACAAGGTGAAGTTTCAAGACAACCACCAATAGCCCAAGCACGAGCTTCTTCAACAGTCATTCCTTCATGTCCATAATGGCTCATCATAAATTGTTCAGCAATGTCGTTATTCATAAATGCTGGATATCCACAACCCGTTTTAATAACATCAGCAGCAAGTGCTAAGAAATCATCAGGTAAAGTTTCATCATAATGAAGAGCAATATTTGATTGAGGCATAGCATTCGTACCACCAGCTTTAACAATAAGATATTCTAATCTGTTTACAGCAGTTTTACCATGTCTGTCAACACCACCTACAGATAATGTATTAAATGTGTTTCCTGATAATACACCACCAACAACACCAATAGAAGCAAAACAGTCAATAGAAGTTTTGATTAATCTGTCTTGTTCACAAAGTTCTAATACTTCGTCTTCAGTAATTCTACCAGCTTCAATATCTTGTTCGAACCAAGGATATAATACCTGACCAATTCTACCAGCAGATAAACCAGAAATAGCATCTTCGTTTAAGATTGCAAAGTGAATTGTTTCAATAAATTGGAATGCTTCGATGAAAGTTCTAGGAGGATTCTTTTCAATCCATAATAATCTTTCAGCAATGTCTAAATATTCTTTCTTTTGTTTAGCATCTTTTTCTCTTCCAGCTAACCATTTTGCATGTTCTGCATAGTTATTAATCCATTTCTGAACACCTTCTATTGCAATAATAACTGCTTCGTAGTTATATAATCTGTTAACACCAACCATACCATCACCATCAGCTCTACCTGCAACATCTGCTTTCATTTCTCTGGCAATTTTTTTAATGCCTTCGAAACCATACTCTAATGGATAATAATAGTTAGCAACTTCACGTCCTTGAGGCAAAGTAAAACCAGAGTCAAACATACAAACAACAGTACGCATAATTGCTTCCTTAACGTCATAGTCAGGAACCATTTTTTCGTATTTGTTACCTAAATCGTCAACAGATTTACCTTCCCACATTTTTGCTAATTCCAATAAAGCAGGAACTTCTTCCTGACGCATACCAAATTTACCGGCAATAGAAATAACTTTACCAAAACTTTTAGGTACGTTACCACCACCTTGTCCAAATTTTGAATGCTCATCAACACTTGCAGAACCTCTTTTTAAAGCTTCCTGATAAAATGATGATTCATTAGCCATATAAAAGCCTTCTGATAACCAAGGCATTGGGAAAGAAGCGCGGAAAAAAGCACCTTTTCTCATTGTCATTAATTCGCCAGGATAAATAACCGGAGTTAAATGAGAAAAAGCACATTTTAATGCTTTAGCTCTTCTGATTACTGGAATCTCGTTATCGTGTTGGAAATATTCACGTGTGTACCAATATGGAAATTCATTATTGGTAGATGAAAGTGAATCCATATAGATCTCTTTCAACTTTTCAATTCTTGGATGAGCTTTCCAGATATTCTCTCTTGGGATTAATTTTTCCGGAGCTTTACCGCCTGATTGAAATTCTAATTCTTGACCTGATTCAGCCAACATTTCTTTAAAACTTTTAGCCATATTAAAATAATTTTAGCATTAGTTAGTAATTAGATATTAATTAAAACTGACTAAACAATAGCAATGCCAAAGAAATTGCATAAGTTTTAGTGGTGATGTATGCGTCAGAAGCACAGAGGGTTATGAAAGTGAAATTTAACGGGATGCATATTTTTTTATTTTCAAACCCTTGTTAAAAAAATTTACAATTTAGGGCCTAATAAATTCAATTTTACTCAGAATCTGCTTGATTAGGTGCTCTGAGCTAATGTTTAATTATTTTACATGTAAAAAAAAGCGACATGACTTTGTCTTATGACAATTAAAGATGTTGAAAAATAGCGATATGAATTGCGATTTAAGAAGTTCATTGCAGAAAAAAAAGGATATTATCTTTTGATCAATCCAAAATAAACTTAAAATAAATAAAAATTTTAGTAATTCAAATACCATCTTTGGAGAGTGCAAGTTAGAAGTAATTACCAAATTAAGATTTAAGATTAATCCAAGATTGTGATTCTAATATTTTAATTAAACTTATTATATGCATGATTAATTCGGAACTGCTTTGAACCTTGCCACCACCAAGCTGCCAGACCATTTCAATATTATAGGCATCGCAAAAAGCACTTTCGGGTGTATTGTCCAATAGGACCACTACCTCCAATCCCAATATCAGCAATCGCCACATCAATTATTTCACTATTATTTTAAAAAATCTTTTTAGCCAAAAAATTTTTATGATCCGTATCAATGTCAATTACTATTATTATGACAAAACCTCGTGTGGTCTTAAAACAGGTTATCTTAAATATGAAGGCAAAAGTGACGAAATTATTGTTACTAAAAAGATTAAAGAATTCATGAAAAAAATGAAAGTCCTTCGATTGTTTTAAAAGTTCCTAAAACAGAGCAAAAATCTAC
>CAZWPU010000034.1:0-12407 GCA_964635605.1 uncultured Bacteroidales bacterium
GCTGACATGGGAAGGGCAACCGAGCAATGGATTGGGAACGCCCAAATTTCAACCGTAATCCCATACAGTAAATCAGGCAGTACGCAAGGAAAGTTCATTATCTTATCCCGAGAGGTCTCACCACCTGTTGCAATAGCGACAAACCGAGCGGCAACAATCGGCGAAAGGTCAAAATTGGTAAGAGTGAGAAGTCAGCAGAGGTCGTAGTAGCCGAGTTCGGGTAACTCAGGGTGAAGGACTGAATTGGTTAATATAAGGAGCAGTCAGTAAGAACTTTTATTTATGGAGCACCGGCAAGATATAGCATATCAGAAAGATTTGTTCATAGCACAAAGCGAGAATGCTGTATGCCCGTCAGACAATTGTGAAAACGTAAAAGGAACAAAAGCAGGACAGGAGGGGCAAATAAATAAAGAGAGACAACAAGGACGAGCCTTAGCAGAAGATTTGATGACAGTAATTTGTCATTAAATTACGAAAAGCTAAAACATTAACCGAAACCGCCATGTGCGAGAGCATGCGTGGTGGTGTGAGAGGGCGGGGGAGTAATCCCCCTACTCGATTTATTCAGGTTTAAATATACCTAATGGGTCAACAAATTTATTAATTACTGAATGTTTATCGGATGTTGCAGCTTGTGAAGTAATGGTCATTACGGGTGCCTGAGAATAATTAATAATACGGTGAGCAAAAGCTCCGATATAATTATCAAATGAGTAGCGTTCTTTATGCGTCATAATAATGATAAGGTCTGCATTAATTTTATCAGAATATTCTAATATGTCATGGTAAGCATAGGTTCTTTTTTTTCTTAAAAGTTTGAAATTATAATCTGCATTATGCTTTTTAAGCTTTTTTTCAATGTTTTTTACCTTTTTCCGTGTACGTATATTAAGGTTTCCCACACCTTCAAAAAGTATTGAAACAAAGTGTAATGTAGCATTTGCATATCGGTTGAAAGCTAATGCTGCATTAACTTTTCGATCTGTATCTTCAGCTAAATCAATAGGGATAACAATATTTTTAAAATCCGTATCAATTTTATTTTTGATGGTAATAACCGGACATTTAGCCTCGGTAACTACATGGGTAACAATTGATCCTAAAATTTTATTTTCTTTGTCTTTTTTATGTTTATCACAAAGTACTATTAATCCTGCATTAACAGATTCAGTATATTCCAAGATCTGCTCATGTACTTTTCCAAAAAGTACTTTTAGCTCAAAATCAGTTTCCGGATGAAGTGCTGCTGTTTTTTTTAAATTTTCGAGCGATAATTGATAAAGTTGTTTTTTAGTGTCTTTTGTAATGATCATGTTATTCCACCAATCTCCCAACGAAACAACATTGATTAAGTGAATCTTACTTTTTAGTAGTTTAGATAAAAAGATGGCTTCTTCTAATGAATTAACCGTATCATCAGAGAAGTTAATCGGTACAATTATATCTTTACTGAATTCTTTCATCGCTTATATTTTTTTAGTTAACCACTAACTAATTAACTTGTATTTTTTTATTATTCTAAAATTTAATAAAGATAAAATAAATAATAAAGGAAAGAAAGCAATATTATAATCTTGAATATTAAAAAGCCATATAAATACAATTACAATAGATAGAAATTGTAAAAATAGGGTTATATAGTATTTAGCTTTGTTTTTATTTAAAGCTCCTAATAATACAGTAATTATATAAAGCGGATTAATCCATAAATAATTTAAGTTATATTTTAATTCAGGATGTTCCGAAAATAAACTTACAACAAAAATTACAAAACCTGTAATACCAACAATAAGTAATATTGAATTTTGAAAATAAGGGGATTGAATAAAAATAGTAACAAGAAATAGGATTGATAGTATAAACACAGGACTAATTAAAAATGGATATGATTTTTTTTCTGTTTTAACCGGATTAAATATATTTTCCGATTCTACTAATGGTTGATTATTTGTTTTAAGCTCATTAAGTCCATGGTATAAATAATCGGGCAAAAACATAGTTTCAAATTTATTAATTTTTTGATCTACTTTATAACCCATGATTAAGCTCATGCCAAATTTCAACCACAAACGATCATGTAAAAACTCATTAATTTGTCGGCGGGGTGTTTTGTTGGTTAATTCATTTTTTAAGTTGGTTTCAACATTTTCCAGAATAAGATCTCTCAATTCCGATGTACAGTTTTTACCAACAAAGCTGTATAAATAATATCTATTTTCTGGTTTGTATAAATATTCTAAACGCCGTATAATTTTAATTTCTACTTGATGAGTTAAATTAAGTTTTTGTTCAATAATTTGCCTGTTTTCTCTAAAATAACTCATATAAAATTGTTGCGTAGAATGTACACCTAACATATAGTTTAGCCTACCTTTTACAAATTTTAAATAAAAGTTAGGCGTGTCAAAATCGAACAGGCCAAAATTATATACAACATCAATGTTGGCAACTGAATCTACGATCCGGATAGCACTATGTCCCCATGCGGAAAAAGTTTCTTTACCACTGGAACATGTGAGCAAACTAATTGTAATATTATCATTTGCTGTTAAGTGATTAGAACCTAATGAAAAGAAAATAAGTAAAAAACCGACTAATTTTTTCAATTTAAAAGATCCCTTTAATAAAATGATTCGTAATATAAATTGAAGCTGCAAGCTTTAACCCAACGCCGGTTAAAAAACCAATAAAAGCTCCAAGCCCGGCTCTGAAAGCATCTTTATTATTTGCTCCTTTTAATGATTCACCGATAATTGCGCCTGCTAAAGGGCCTAATATTAATCCCAGCGGGCCTAAAAATATCATGCCAATAATCATTCCTATTCCTGCTCCCCACATTCCGGCTTTTGTCCCCCCGAATCTTTTCGTTCCCCATATAGGAATAATGTAGTCTAGAACAGTAACTAAAATAGCTATAAAAGCAGCTATGATTAAAAAATTGGTGGTATAATCAGCAAACTCTGTAAAATGCACAATTAACAATCCCAAAAAGCTAAGCGGAGGGCCGGGAATAACAGGCAAGATACAGCCCAACAAACCTATAATAATTAATAGTATAGCTATTACTAATAAAAACCAGTCCATTTACATCAATTTTAGTAAGGCTAAAAATACGAATATAATTTTATTCTAAAAGATAAAAAATCAATTTAGTCATCATTTATTTTTGATAAGCGATTTGATGTGGGCAATGTCAGGATTTAAATTACAACCCGAGCAATTGCAACCCGATTTAGCCGTGTTTTTAAAAAAAGTATACATGTGGTATACGCTATAAATTACCGACGAAAGAATAATAATATATACCATGAGTTCTTGCATCATAACTTTATAAATTTGAAATTAACGTTCCGGTTTGATATACCAGAAATGATATAATCCATGCCAGAGCGGTTGTGTAGAAAATAGCGAAAAGTCCCCATTTCCAGTGGCCGGCTTCTTTGCTAATAGCAATAATTGTTGCTACACATGGAAAGTATAATAAGATAAACAATAAAAAAGTATACGCAATTAGAGGAGTGAAAATTTCATTCCCTTTTTTATCTTTTTCGTTTTGCAGCCTAACTACTAAATTTTCGTGTACATCCGAACCATTATCTTCTGCCTGATAAAGAACTCCCATCGTACTAACTACAATTTCTTTTCCAGGGACACCCGATAAAATACTAACACTCATTTTCCAATCAAAACCTAATGGGCGCATTACAGGTTCGACAAATTTCCCTATTTGGCCGATATAAGATTTTTCCTGTCTTTCTGCATTCTTTTTGTTTACAATGGATTGTATTTTGTCTTGGTCCTCAGCATTGGATTGAGTGATTTGTTCAATTTTTTGGTCATAGTCCACGGAGTAATCAATATCTTTTGGATAATATCCTAATGCCCAGATTATAATGGATGCTACTAATATTACGCCTCCCATTTTTTTTAGATATTGTGAACCTTTAAACCACATGTGTCTCAGGGAATTACGAAGTGTTGGTATTCGATAGGGAGGCAGCTCCATTACAAAAGGTACTTCTTTTGATTTGAATATGGTTTTTTTAAAAAGAATGGCCACCAATGCAGCAACGATTATTCCAATCATATAAATTGAGAATAAAACAGTGCCAGGGTAGTTGGGGAAAAAAGCTGAAATTATTAATACATAAACCGGAAGACGAGCACTGCATGACATAAAGGGATTAATAAGAATCGTCAGAAGCCTGTTTTGTGGATTATCTATAGTTCTTGCAGACATAATCGCAGGAACATTACACCCAAACCCCATAATTAATGGAATAAAAGATCTCCCGTGAAGGCCTATTTTATGCATAATTTTATCCATTATAAATGCTGCTCTGGCCATATATCCTGTATCTTCCATTATGGAGATAAAAAAGAATAAGATTAAAATATTAGGAAGAAAAACAATTACACCGCCAACACCGCCAATTACACCATCGATAATTAAATCTTTTAGAGGTCCCGGTGTCATGAGATTATTAATTCCATTTCCAATAAATCCAATGAGCGCATCGATCCATTCCATGGGGTATTGCCCCAATTTAAAAGTGGAAAAAAACATAATCCACAGAAAAAGAATAAAGATAGGAAACCCTAAATACTTGTGCGTTATAAATTTGTCTATCTTGTCTGTGTTTTTTCTTCGTGTTTGGATGTTCCCTTTATAAGTCTCTTTAAGTGCTCCGGTTATAAACCCATATTTTGCATCGGTAATAATGGTTTCATTTTCATCATTTAACAGCGATTCTAATTTTTGAATCTCCTTCTCCGTTTTTTGTTTTATTATGTTGTAATTGCCCCATTTAGAAAGCGAGAAATTAGCTGCTTTGTCTTTTTCAAGTAGTTTGATGGCATAAAAGCGCGACGAAACAATATCGGTCAATCGTTTATTTTCCCATATTTCATCTTGAATATTTCGAATTGAACTTTCTACATCTTTCCCATAATTAATATGAATATGTCTTACGGTCGGGTCTTTATCTTCATAAACTTCAATGACTTTATCAAATAAATTCTTCAACCCTAAACCTTTAGAACCTACTGTTGGAATGATAGGAATACCCAACATTTTTCCTAATGAATTAAAATCAAACGTATCACCTTTCTTTTTGAGTTCATCGTACATGTTAAGGGCTATTACTACCTTAATATCCATATCGATTAGCTGAGTGGTAAGGTAAAGATTGCGTTCAAGGTTTGATGCATCCACTACGTTTATAACTACATCGGGTAGTTCGCCTAAAATAAATTTTCGTACGAAAAGTTCTTCGGGAGTATAGGCCGATAATGAATAGGTCCCGGGAAGATCTGTAATGTTGAGAACATAATCATCTACTTTACAAAGCGCTTTTTTGGAGTCCACAGTTACCCCGCTGTAATTACCTACATGTTCTCTTGATCTGGATGCAAAATTAAATAATGAAGTTTTCCCTGAATTTGGGTTACCTACCAAAGCTACCTGAATTTCTTTTCCTTTTTTGCGTGCCGATGTTTTTAAGGCTTCTTCAGTAATAACTCCGTTAAATGATTTATGGGTAAGTTGTTTGGCTTCTTCTTCTGTAATTACCTCAATTAATGAAGCTTCGCTACGGCGAAGTGAAACTTCGTAACCCATAAGGCTGTATTGAACGGGGTCTTTTAAAGGAGCGTTTTTAATCACTTTTACCATTTGCCCTCTTACAAAGCCCATTTCAGTAATTCGTCTTCGAAAAGCTCCACGCCCACGTACCTTGGTGATAATACCCTGGTCGTTATTTTTTAGTTGTGATAATCGCATTAAATTTTAAAGTCTACCTCTTATTTTAAAAATCCCAAAAATATAGCTAATCATTTAAACAAACAATACCATAAAGATGGTATTTTATTTTTTTAACAATCTATAAAGCGCTTTGTTGATATGAATGGATTTAAATATGGGTAAAATCATTATAAATGCTAAAAAAAAAATTAAGTTTGCTACAAAAGAATAAAAATGAAAGAAGATAATATGTATCAAAAGCTGAAAGACATTTTAATTGAGATGGGAGGTGATTTCAGTATTCTGGAAGAGCAGGTGGATATTAATTTACAGGTTGAGTTTTTTGAGCTTGTTAACGAATTATCTGAAAAGAAAAGAGAGGAGGGGATGGTTTTAGAAGAAGCAGATGCGCTTTTTAATCCTGAAGCAGGGGTTGAAAAAAAGAAAAAACTATTAGCAGAACTTTCTACTATTGATAAGCCTGAATCCTATCGCATGATTGAAAAAGTGGTTAACACAAAAGATGACGAATTATATTCATGGTCAGTGTTGGCCCTTCAGCATTGTCGTATAGGGCTGGAAACTAGTTTGCTTGACGAAAATCAAATTTTTATTTCTACCGGATTAGGTGGAAAAGGTGAAAAATTGCGTTATTTTATTGCCTGTAAATTAAAAACAGATGATTGCTTTTCTGAAACGCAAAAGAAAATTGTACCAACCGAGTTTGAGGATATTTTTGAAAAGAACAATTGCAGAATAGAAAAAGTTACTTTTGTTGAAAAATATGTATCTATCATAGCCTTAATTCCTATTGAGGTTTCCATTGGAAATGTAATAAAATTTTCTATTGCAGAATGCAATCAATATGGCGATTTTTTATATCAACAATATTTAATCACCAATGTGAAGATGTTAGATTATACTGAGATAAAAAAGTTTTTTAAAGATAAAGGTTTGTGAAATTTTAAAATATATAATGTTATGAATCATCAGGTAAATGTTGCTGTACAAGTATTGCCCAAATCAAAATCCAAAGAACCCTATGCGTTGGTTGACGAAGCCATAAAAGTAATTAATGATTCGGGTTTGCGATACAGGGTTTGTCCATTTGAAACCGTTATTGAAGGGCCTTACCAGGATATTATGAGTGTAGTTGAAAAATTACAAGAAGTTTGTTTTGAAAAAGGAGCTGACGAAATATTGGTTTATGTAAAAATCCAAAATAGAAAAGATGGTAACGTAACCATTGAAGATAAGATGGAAAAATATGATTAAAGGAAATGTGAAAAATGAAAAAAGCTGGCATTTGCCAGCTTTTTTTTATTCTTTATTTTTACCCAGGTCATCGAAATTAATGTCTGAAGTATAATTTTCGTCTTTTGGCTTTTCTACTTCAGTGCTGACTTCTGCAGGTTCAAATGATTCGTTTTCCTGATTTTGAACTGCATTTTTAATAAAGTCAATTACTTCATGAAGGTTATCGGTAAACTTATCAAAATCTTCTTTATATAAGAAAACTTTGTGTTTCTCGAAATAATGTTTTCCATCCCGATTAAACCTTTTTTTACTTTCTGTGATGGTAAGATAATAATCATTTCTTCGGGTTGTTTTTACATCAAGAAAGTAAGTCCTTTTCCCTGCTCTTACAACTTTAGAGAAAATCTCATCACGTCCGTTGTTGTTTGTTTCGTTGTTGTTTTCTTTTTTCTCTAACTCTTCATTTTTGTCGTATCCGTCCATCTTTAAAAAATTTAGTTGGTTTAAATTAATCAACACCCAAAAGTAAAAAAATTATTATTAAATCATCAAAAAATAGATATTTTTTGAAATCCTGTTTTCAACATGCATGTTCATAATATATTTATTTTTGATCAGAATATATTAACCTTAACAAGAAATTATAATGAATATTAACCAAATACATTTTTGATGATTTCTTCGTTATAAGATTAATTCATATGTTTTATGAATTAATCAGGTTAAATTATTGATTTTTTATCGATAATAGCGCAAAGCGTTAAATAGTTTTAAAATATTGGAGAATCCTGCCTTCTATTTTAAAAAAAACCTTTACTTTGCAGTTTCAAAATTAAAATTTAATATTAAATATTAAGGAGTTCTTAACCAATGATTAGCCGAAGATTATTACGCATTAAAATACTTCAAATTTGTTACGCTTATTTAAAATCCCATGGACAATCTTTAACTCAGGCTGAAAAAGAGTTGTTTTTTAGCATTCAAAAATCTTACGATTTATACCACTATTTATTATTACTGATTATTGATATTGTAAAATATGCCCAATCAAGAATTGAATTGTCTTCCCAGAAAAGGATTCCTACTAACGAAGATTTAAATCCTAATACGAAATTTATTGATAATAAGTTGGTTAAGCAGTTAGAAGAGAATAAACAACTTACTAAATATTTAAACGATAATAAATTGAGCTGGGTAAATTATCCTGAGTTAATTAAAAATCTGTATCTGGAAATTAAAGGCTCGGAGTTTTATCAGAATTATATGAACACAGAACAGCCATCATATAAAGAAGATAAAAAGTTTATTATTGATTTATATTCTAAAATTATTATCATCCATGAGCCTTTGCATCAAAATTTGGAAGAACAAAGTATTTATTGGAATGATGACATGGAATTTGTTACCGGTATGATTATAAAAACACTAAAGAGTTTTAATGCATCGAGCGATGAATCGGAACAACTAATGCCTTTGTTTAAAAACGAAGATGATAAAGATTTTGTAAAACAATTGTTTCGTAAAACAATATTAAAACATAACGAATATCAACAATTAATTGCCGATTCTATTAAAAATTGGGATATAGAGCGTGTTGCATTTATCGATATTGTGGTTATGGTTCTTGCTATTTCAGAATTAATTGAATTTAATGAAATTCCCGTTAAAGTTACGTTGGATGAATATATTGAGATTGCTAAATTTTATAGTACACAAAAAAGCAATGTATTTATAAATGGTATTTTAGATAAAATTGTTGCTGATTTAAAAAAAGAAGGAAAAATAAAAAAATCCGGACGTGGATTAATAGGTGAAATATAATATTTCTTGATGGTTTGCAAAAATAATTATTACTTTGTAATGCAAATTTTTAGGCATAAAATGTGGAAAAATTTTTTATGGATAGTTTTTCTTTTTTTAGCAGCATGTTCTTTGAAAAATCAGAAAGATAAACAAAATGTTTTACCACATGTTAGTGGAGTAACCAACGTTAAATTTGATACCCTGTATCATAATTTTGGAAATTTGATTCAAGGGGAACAGGTTGCCTTTGCTTTTACATTTAAAAATATCGGCTCATCCGATTTATTGATTAAAGATGCATACTCAACATGTGGTTGTACGGTTGCTAATTATACAAAAAATGCAGTGCCACCAGAAAATTTTGGGTATGTTGAAGTTCTTTTCGATAGTTCAGGGAGGCGTGGTGTACAATATAAAAATGTGGTAATACAAATGAACACAAAACAGGGAAAACATACGCTGTCTATTCGAGCAAATGTTATAAAAAAATAAATATAAATCTTAATTAAAATTTAAAATGATGAATAATTTATTGTATGTATTATTGATGGGCCAGTCTGCTGAGGGTAGTAGCCCTTTAACATCTTTTTTACCTTTGTTGTTAATAATCCTTATTTTCTATTTCTTTATGATTCGTCCGCAAATGAAGCGCCAGAAAGAATTGAAAAAATATAGAGAATCATTGCAGAAAGGTGATAAAGTTATTACTACAGGTGGAATTTACGGGAAAGTTGATGGTATTAAAGATAATTATGTTATTGTTGAAATAGACAATGATGTAAAAATTAAAATTGATAAAAGTGCTATTTTAAAAGACGCTACTGATATCAATTCAGCTAAATAATTTTGTGTTTTTATAAGCGTTTAAGAAAAGTTTCTTAAACGCTTTTTAATTTTTATTGTAGTGACAAATAATATCGAAGATAATATTAAAAATTTTTTTGCCAGACGAAATTTTAAATCTGACAAAAGGTTTTTTGTTTTTTTGATATTTGTTTTTATTGCTACCATTTTTTGGTTTCTTAATCAACTGGAACAGGAATATGAAACCGAAGTTACCTTACCGATAAGGTATACCAATTTCCCGAAAGATAAAATTTTGGTTAATGAAATGCCTAAGTACTTTGATATTAGAGTAAAGGCTTATGGTTATAAATTACTTGAGTATAAAATTAGTAATAAATTTTTACCTTTTGTTATTGATCTTAATTCAGTAACCATGCGATTATATTCGCGAAAGGATTATGTGAAATTTTATTCGTTAACGAAAAATTTATCGGATAAAATTGAGCAGCAAATAAGTTCTGAATTGCACATTATAACCATTCAACCCGATACATTGTTTTTTGATTTTGCCGATCGGATTGATAAAAAAGTTCCCGTGGTGTCGAAAGTCAAGCCAGTCCCTGCCTCACAATATATGATTAAAGGCAATATTTTAATTAAACCCGATAGTGTTACTATATCTGGAGCTAATCCTATTATTGATACCATAAATCAGATTTATACCCAAAAAGTTGAAATTTCAGATTTAACCAAAAATTATAAACAGTCCATTGCAATCGTTCGATATGATAACGTTGATTATTCTGATGAAAAAGTAGAAATTTCTATCACTGTTGAAAAATATACCGAAGGAAGCCTAAAAATTCCGCTAAAAGTTAAAAACGTTCCCGATTCACTTGTATTAAGAACGTTTCCTAATGAGATATCTGTATCATATCTAGTTGCCCTGAGCGATTACGAAAAAGTATTACCCCAGTTTTTTGATGCAGAAGTTGATTATAATGATATTAATTTAAATCAAAATAAAGTAAAAGTTAAGGTAACTAATTCGCCTGAGTATATCAGGTCCTTAAGATTTTATCCACAAGCAGTTGAATATTTAATTGAACGTAAAAATGATTAAAGTAGGAGTAACTGGCGGAATAGGCAGCGGAAAAACCTTGGTTTGTGAAATTTTCGGTCATCTTGGAGTTCCTGTTTTTAATGCCGATATTGAAGCAAAAGAATTATATAATACCGATACAGAATTGATTGAACAAGTTCAGCAATTATTCGGACAGGATATTTACCATAAAGGGAAGCTGAAAAAAGATATCCTGGCGAAAATTATTTTTAACGACAGTAAAGCACTGGACAAAGTAAATGGTATTGTCCATCCAAGAGTGCGTGAGTATTTTTTAGATTGGGCAGAGAAACAAACAAGTAAATATGTGATTGAAGAAGCAGCTATTCTTTTTGAAAGCAATGCCTATCTTGATTTAGATTATATAATAAATGTACATGCCCGACAGGAAAGCAGAATAGAACGTGTAATGAAACGTGATAATATTAGTAAAGAGCAAGTAATAAGTCGGATGAAGAATCAACTATGTGATGAAAAAAGAATGAAACTAGCTGATTTTACGATTCATAATGATGATGACAGAATGTTGTTACCACAAGTTGTGGATATTCATCAAAAAATATTAAGTAAACGATAGATTTATTATGGGAAAATTTGGTAAATGGATAGCCGGAGGTTTAGGATGGGCATTTTTTGGTACATTAGGTGGTATTTTAGGATTTGCCTTGGGTTCTCTTATGGAAAATGTTGATGCTCAGCAAAAATCAGGTTATTCAAAGACAACCACTGGCAGTTTTGCTGCAAGTTTACTAGTGCTTATTGCTGCAGTGATGAAAGCCGACGGAAAAGTTATGAAATCTGAATTAGATTATATAAAAAAATATTTTGTTCATGCTTTCGGGGAAGATTCTGCCACCGAAGCCATACACATGCTTCGTGATATATTAAAACAAAATATTCCGATTAAATCGGTATGTGTTCAAATTAAACAAAATTTAGATTACTCATCACGACTTGAATTATTGCATTTAATGCTTGGTGTGGCAAAAGCCGACGGACAGGTTGATTCAGTAGAATTAAATACCATTGGGTTGATTTCGAGTTATTTGGGCATTAGTTCTAAGGATTTCGATTCTGTCAAATCGATGTTTGTCGAGGATGTAAATAGTGCTTATAAAATATTAGAAGTTGATTCTGGGGTTTTAGATGATGAAGTAAAAAAAGCGTATCGTAAAATGGCCATTAAATATCATCCGGATAAGGTAAGTCATTTGGGTGACGATTTTCAACAAAAAGCCAAAGAGAAATTTCAACGGGTTAATGAAGCTTACGAAAAAATAAAAAAAGAGCGGGGAATGAATTAATTTTTAACCTGACGTATTCATAAATATTATCTTTTCAAATATATATGAATAGTACAGGTTAACCTTAACAAGAAATAATAATTGTAATTTCTTCGTTAAAAAGGTTAAAATTATTGCTCAAATTTGAAATGAATATTATTTTTGCATCTTATTCAAATTAAAACCAAATTTATGTTAAAAGATATTTTGTCAATTTCGGGTCATAGCGGACTGTTTAAATTTATTTCACAGGGAAGACATGGCATTATTGTTGAATCCCTGGAAGACAAAAAGCGGATGAACGCCTCTGCAACTGCAAAAATTAGCGCACTGGAAGATATCGCTATTTTTACGGATACCGAGGATATTGCTTTAAAAGATGTTTTTAAGGCTATTTATGAAAAAGAAG
>CAZWPU010000035.1:0-9400 GCA_964635605.1 uncultured Bacteroidales bacterium
TACCAACCATTTTCGGCATACAGATGATTATCCTCATTGTAAATGTTGGTTGATCCAAGGAAATAAGCAATTTCGGTTTTTGTATTATACCTTAAAGTATCTGTATATACTGTATAATCAGGAGTTCTTACAATCACACTATCTTTATAAACAAACACATCATCGTTGGCATAATAATATCCGATCTCACTTTCAAGATTATTTTTGTTATTTACAATTTTACCACCATTAAAATAATAGGCAACGTTTGTTTTGGTATTAAAATCGAGCGAATCGGTAGTAAGGGTTGCATCATCATCCTTTAATATAACATTTCTTCTAACCTTTCCTACATTGATATTACCACTATATCTCATAAAATCGCCGTATAAATGCAGTGTATCGCCACGGTTTATATGAACATTGCTATATGCATGAATCACATTTCTTTTACTAAACATATAAGCACTATCGCAATACATGGTCGTATTATTGTGTTCGAACGCTACATTTCCAATAAACCGACGCACTCCTTCGCCAATATCCTTGCCCCCAAGTATTAAATCAGAATTTAGAATATTGATTTGTTCTTTGTTCTGGGCAAAAAGTATGGTTGTATTATATGCCAGGCATAAAATGCAAGTCAATCCGGCTATAATAAATCGCTTAATCATTTTATCGATTTACTTATTGTTTAATCCATCCATCTTGCAAAAACTTACAATTTATAAAAGAATCGTCGATATGGATATAGGTTTTCTTTTTACTTTCTTCGAGCCATTCTTCAAACTTTTGTTGTTGTTTTTCCATCATGGCAATTTCTTCAATCATCTCATAATCATCTTTTAAATTAGCCTTGTGCGCATCAATTTTTTTAGCAATTTTTATACTTTTAAAAATTGGTTTCCCTTTATCATCAATCGTTTCAAAAGGCTCAGAAATTTCATTCATTTTTAAATCTTTTACTATATTATATTCGGCTTTGGGCAAATCTTCCAGATCAAATTTTGTTGAAGAATTCATAGGATTAACCATTAAACCATCGTTTAGTCTTGATTGCTCATCCTCAGAAAATCTAAGAGCTGCATTGATAAATGTTATACTATCATTTCTTATAAGGGTAGCAATACTGTCGAGTTTGTTTTTTGCTTTAATTTTTTGCTGAATATCCACTTTGGGAGTAATTAATATATGTCGGACATTTATTTGATTTCCCTGTTTAGAAATTAACTGAATAATATGAAAACCATATTCGGATTCAACAATACGTGATACACCGCCATCGTCGGTAAGTCTGAAAGCTGCTTTGGCGAACTCAGGGTCAAGTTCATCTCGTGTTCTAAAACCTAGTTCACCACCTCTACGGGCTGATCCGGGATCTTCGGAATAAAGAACAGCTAAAGTAGAAAACCGCTCTCCATTAATAATTCGCTCACGAATATTTAATAGTTTTTCGCGGGCTTCGGCTCTTGATATCTCATCTTCTGGTGGATAAACGGCAATCTGATTAATCTGGTAATGGGTATTTACCATAGGGATACTATCTTTGGATAATTTTTGATAGAATGCTTTAACTTCTTTGGGTGAAACTTTTACTCCTGAAACCAAATTACTTTGCATCGTTTGTGTTAAAAGCTGTTCACGAATTAAGGGACGAAAATCTTCTTTTATTTCAATCATCGACTTATTATAAAACTCTTCTAATTTCTCTTGTGATCCAATTTGGCGAATAAAATAATTAAGTCTACGTTCTAATTCCCCTTCAATTTGATTCATGCCAACCTGAATACTATCTAATTCGGCCTGAATTAATAATAATTTTTGTACTAACAACTCTTCGAAAACTTCACATTTAATATCTCCTCGGCCTTGATAACCCTGGGCTTTTAGTTGAATTACTTGATTTTCAACATCTGATTGCAAAATAATTTTATCACCTACATTCGCAATTACTCTGTCGGCAACAAATTGATCTTGAGCAGATAAGTTAAATGAAATTATGATTAACGTTGCGGATATAAAAAGTTTATTTAAAAATGTCATCTTCATATTAATTTTAATAGATTATAAATTCGTTACGGTTTAAGGCATTATTGTATATATTATTTTCCAGTTCTTCAAAAAATGAAAACTTTCTTTTATTCAATATAATTATTTTGATTTTTGGTTTTGCATATTCAATGGGTTGAATAGTACTTCTCATGGCAAAATCATTAATTTTTACAAAATAATAAAATAAAGAATCTTCCGTTTCAATATATTTGTTATAACGTAAATAACGTTCTTCATCGTCAATATCTAAAGGTAATTCACTTAATAAATTACTAAAAGAAATCCACTCATTATCAAAATGATCAAATTTAGTTGCATACTGGTAACAATAATCTTCGAGTTTAGTCAAATCTTCTGCATTATCTGACTTATACCATTTTTTTACATTATTTATTTCGGGAGACGCTTTGGAAACTTTTAGATATAAGGCTTTAACAATATTATGATTGAGAATAAAATTAGCTGAGTATTCATTATAATATGATTCAATTTCCTGTTGAGTAATTATTGTATCAATTTTTTGTTTTATTAACTCTTGACTGTACTTAAATATTAGTAAAGAAGAACGATAATCTTCAATTTGTTTTTCAATATTTTTACTTTCGTCCGAAAGATTTTCTTCGGCTTTTTGAAGCATTAACTGTTTTTTTATCCAATCGTTAATATGATTTTTTGCCAGGGTAATGCTATCCACTTGTGAAATATTTGATGGAAACAATTGCTTTAAATCCGACTCGTACAAATATTCATCATGTACCCGAGCCAGTGGTTTATCATTTTCATGCTCTTTTTCCTGCTTACATCCAAGAAATAATGAAAATAAAATTAAACTTATAATTAATCGTAAATTAAATTTATACATCTTAATTGCTGTATTTGTAATTGTTTATTGTATTCTAGATAAAACCTGATTATTAATATGGATATTGTATTTATCTCGCAATTTTTTTATCCATTCTTTTTCCAAATATTCTTGATAATCGGAAATAACATTTCCTCTAGCTTCGCTAAATGATTTTATCGAAGGTTTTAATTTTTCTCCTTTGATTAAAATCAATAATTTATCATTTTCCTCTGAAGAGATATTCCAAACCATTTCGTCAATTATTTTATTTTCACCTTGTTTAAAAATACCTTCCTCAATTTTCAACACTTCATTTTCATTATTATATTTTTCTAATAGTTCATCATTAGTAAGTTTTCTTCTAAAAAATCTACGTCTATTGATCTCTTTTTTTACCTTACGATATACATTTTCGTTTTTGCAAAAATAAATACTTCCTTTCCATCTTTCATCCCACTTATAATTTTGTTTATGATTATTATAATATTCTTTTAATCCTATTGAATCGGATAACGCTTTTGTCCAAACTTCTTTATCCATTAATTCAAATAATAACATCCCGTCATAATACTCCTTTAGTAAATATTTATATTCAGGATACTTATCGGCTAATCTCGATTCTTCGAATTCAAGAATATAATTATCTACAAAGTTGTTATAGAGATCATAATAATGATTTGGAGTTATATTTTGTGGTTTATTGTTATGTATAAAATTCTCAAAATCATTTACGGTTACTCTTTTATTGTTCAAAATAAAAAGAGTTTTATTCTGTTTATCTTTCGATTCAAAATATGACTCATTGTATTTCATGATATTTTCTGTTGAATCATAAAACACAGGTAAATTTGATTTTTTTTCAATAAACTGATAGTCTTCTTTCAATTTTTCGATCAATGCTTTCTGTGCTTTAAGCGAACGGCGGTCGTTAATTACTTTTCTCCTTAAATCATCCTTTATCTCTTCCAGTGATTTTGGCTCATTCCTGTCAATTCGCTTTATAATATGCCAACCGTAATATGTTTTAACAGGTTTTGAAATATCACCATTGTTTTTTAGTTCAAAAGCTGTAAATTCAAACTCCTCAACCATTTGTCCTACAGTAAACCAAGGTAATTCTCCCCCATTTGCAGCAGAGCCTTTGTCGTCAGAATATTCTTTTGCTAGTTCAGCAAAATCCTCTCCTTGTTTTAATCGATGATATAATTGATGTATTAATTCTTTTTTCTGATTTGCATTTACTGTATTTCTGTTTTTAGAATCAGCAAGCATAATGTGTGCAACTTTAACTTCCCCTCTTGCTTCTTTCTTATCGGTTAATTGAATAATATGATATCCAAAACGCGTTCGAACAGGCCCTTTAATTTCTTCAATTTTCATAGAATAAACAGCATTCTCGAAAGGATATACCATTTGAAAAACAGTAAAATATCCTAAATCACCAGCATTATTTTTTACCGATGGATCATCCGAAGCTCCTTTAGCAACAACAGAAAATGACTCACCTCGAAAAATTCTGTTTTGTATTTTTACCGCTTTTTTATAGGCAAAAGCGGTATCCTCAGGTGAAGTATTTTCTTTTACCCTGATTAAAATATGGCTGGCTCTTACTTCATATTGCATTCTATGATAAGCTTCTTCTACTAATTCATCTATCGTTGCAGAATCAAATAAATAAGGTCTTGCCAGTTGTTTTTCATATCCTTCCAACTCGGATTGAAAATTTTGAAAGGTGTCTAGTCTTCGATTTTTGGCTTCAATCACTTTAAGCTTAAAATTAATAAATAACTCAAGATACTCATCAACGGGAATAGTTTCACCGGTTGTCAGGTTAATCTTATTTTTTTCATAGAATCTTAAAAACTCATCTTTTGTAATAGTCTCGTTATCAATTTCAACTAAAACTTCACTATTCTGTTTTTGAGCGTTAGCAAAAAAACAGAAAAATAAAATAATTAATAAACCAGGTATCTTTTTCATTGGATAAAATTTTATAATAAAATTTACATCTGTCGGCTATAATTAGGCGCTTCTCGTGTAATAGACACATCGTGCGGGTGACTTTCGGTAACTCCGGCACCCGTAACACGAACAAATTTCGATTGCATTAATGTTTGGATATCTTTGGCTCCACAATATCCCATTCCAGCTCTTAATCCACCAACTAACTGGTATATAACTTCTGAAAGATTCCCTTTAAAAGGTACACGAGCAGCAATTCCTTCAGGCACCAATTTATTGATATCATCTTCTACATCCTGAAAATAGCGATCTTTTGATCCTTGTTGCATGGCTTCAATGGATCCCATTCCGCGATAAGATTTAAATTTTCGTCCGTTATATATAATCGTTTCACCAGGTGATTCTTCAACGCCAGCAAATAATGATCCAGCCATAACTGTGTGAGCTCCTGCTGCAATAGCTTTAACAATATCACCCGAATAGCGTAATCCACCATCACCAATTAACGGGATTTCGGTTCCTTTAAGAGCTTTTGCTACTTCGTATATAGCGGTAAGTTGAGGTAATCCAACACCTGCAATTACACGAGTTGTACAAATTGATCCCGGTCCAATACCAACCTTTACAGCATCAGCCCCAGCATCAACAAGGGCTTTAGCTGCTTCGGATGTACCAATATTACCAACCACTACATCAATAGTAGAAAAGTTTGCTTTTACAGATTTCAGCATTTCAACTACTCCTTTCGAATGTCCATGTGCTGTATCGATTACCACGGCATCTACTCCGGCATTTACCAATGCTTCAACGCGCTGCTGAGTATCAGATGTTACTCCTACTCCTGCTGCAACACGTAATCTGCCTTGTTTATCCTTACAGGCCAATGGGTTATCTTTAACCTTTGTTATATCTTTATACGTTAATAAACCTATTAATTTATTGTTATCATCAACAACAGGAAGTTTTTCAATTTTATGTCGCTGCAAGATATCAGTTGCTTTCTCAAGATCAATGGATTGATGGGTTGTAATAATTTTATCTTTGGTCATTACATCCTCAATTTTTCTAGACATTCTTTTTTCAAACCGCAAATCACGATTGGTGACGATGCCAACCAATATTTTTTCATTGTCAACTACAGGAATACCCCCAATTTTATATTCTTTCATCAGGTTTAATGCATCGGCAACAGTATCATCACCATGAATGGTTATAGGATCATATATCATCCCGTTTTCAGCACGTTTAACCGCTTTCACATATTTAGCCTGATCATCAATACTCATATTTTTATGTATAACACCAATCCCTCCCAAACGTGCAATAGCAATGGCCATAGCCGCTTCAGTAACAGTATCCATTGCTGCGGAGACAATGGGAACATTTAATCGTATATTTCGTGAAAACTGGGTGGAAATATCCACTTCGCGAGGTAATACTTCTGAATATTGAGGAATCAATAATACATCATCAAACGTAAGACCTTCAAATGAAACTTTATCTTGTAAAAATGTCATTTTTATATGATTTTTATGTAGTTTTAAAATTGTGCCAAATTACAAAAAATTAGCAAAATATCGGTTGAAAATTTGATAATATCCATAGATTTGATTTTTTTAACTTTTTTTAGGATATTCATTTACGTATAAATATCATCTTTATTGCATGATAAACAAGTATGAACAAATACTGATTAAATACTGGGGTTATTCCAAATTCAGACCTTTACAGGAGGATATTATCCGCTCGGTAATGGATGGCAAAGATACGCTAGCCTTAATGCCAACCGGAGGTGGCAAATCTATTACTTTCCAGGTTCCTTCAATGGCTCAGGATGGTATCTGTATTGTAATTACACCACTTATTGCACTAATGAAAGATCAGGTAGAAAATCTGCAAAAAAAAGATATCAAAGCCATAGCTATTTATTCAGGGATGACAAAAAATGAAATAGACATCGCTCTGGATAATTGTATTTATGGAGGTGTGAAATTTCTTTACATCTCGCCTGAACGAATAAATACCGAGCTTTTTAAAACCCGGGTAAAATATATGCAGGTAAACTTAATTGCCATTGATGAAGCACACTGTATTTCGGAATGGGGTTATGATTTTCGCCCTTCATATCTAAAAATAGCTGATTTACGTGAATTAGTCCCCGATGTTCCCTTTTTAGCACTTACAGCAACAGCTACAACTAAAGTTGTTGAAGATATTCAAGAGAAGTTAAAGTTTGAAGAAAAAAATATTTTTCGTAAAAGCTTTGAGCGTAAAAATCTGGTTTATCTTGTACGTGAGGTAGAAGATAAACAGAATTATTTGATCGAAACACTAAATAAAGTAAAGGGCAGTGGGATTATTTATGCACGAAATAGAAAGAAAACCCGAGAAATAGCCTTAATGCTTCAAAAGGCTAAAATATCAGCTGATTATTATCATGCCGGGTTAAAACACGAAGACAGAAGTAATAAACAGAATCACTGGAAAGTAGGCAAAACCAGAGTAATGGTTGCTACCAATGCTTTCGGAATGGGCATTGATAAACCAGATGTACGATTTGTTATTCATATTGATTTACCGGACAGTATCGAATCTTATTTTCAGGAAGCCGGCCGGGCCGGACGAGATGAAAAAAAAGCGTATGCTGTACTTTTATATAATAATTCGGATAAGGTAAAAGCTGAACAAAGAATTGAAACTAATTTCCCTGAACTTAAAGAGATAAAAACCATCTATCAGGCATTGGGTAATTTTTTCCAAATTGCATATGGCAGCGGTAAAAATCAATCCTATGATTTTATTATTTCCGATTTTGCCCAAAAATATAGTTTCAGCATTCTTAAAATACACAGTGCATTAAAATTTTTACAACGTGAAGGATATATTGAAATTACCGACGAACTATTTAATTCATCCAAAATTCATTTTTTAGTAGGAAGAGATGATCTTTATAAATTCCAAATTGCCAATGCTAAGTTCGATGGGTTTATAAAACTCATACTACGAGCTTATACAGGATTATTTTCTGACTATGTGAATATTGATGAAACTTCGTTAGCAAAAAAGGCAAATACCAATCTGGAAACAGTTTATCACTATTTAAATAAATTAAATAATTTAGGACTCTTAAATTATATCCCAAAGAAAAATAACCCGTTTATAGTATTTACCGAAGAGCGATTAGATGACAAATCACTTCACCTATCAAAAGAAAACTATGATTTCCGAAAAAAAAGGTTTATTGATCGGTTAAATGCTGTTATCCATTATGCTTCATCCAATAATAAATGTCGAAGCCAACTTTTATTATCCTATTTTGGCGAGAGTAATCCCGATCGATGTGGCGTTTGTGATATTTGTACCCGGAGAAACGAACTGGATCTAAGTAAATATGAATTTGATTTAATTCTAGAGAATATTAAGGAAAAGCTAAATAAACAAACGATATTGCTTGATGATTTGGTTTCAATGTTATCCTTTAATAAAGAAAAAAGCCTTAAAGTAATTCAATGGTTGTTAGATAATCATAAAATAATAAAAAATTCGAAAGAACAACTTACATGGCATAAAGAAATTAAAAGTTAGCTATTCCACCTGAAATATTTCAATCCCAAAATCTCTTCTCCCATCCTGGAAAAGAGCAAATAAATAATGACCTTGCATTTGTAAAAACTTATACTCTTTTCTTTTTGTTGCATGTTCAAAAATCTTCACTGGTTTTTCAGGTTCTCTAATATCAAAAACTTCTATCCCTTTATCTGTTGCAACATATAAATAATTATCCTGAATTAATAAATCTTTTGCTCTACCCATCGTTTTAATCTCATTTACACTTAAAGGATATAAAGGCAATCCCATACTTAGAACGATCAATCCGCCAAAATCATTGGCCATATATCCAATTTTATCCTTAATAATAAGTTTATTCGCTTGCGCCTCGGTTAAGAAATCTTTTGGAAATCTGGCTTGTTTAAATGAAGTTATGGGTTCGTTAAATTTAAAAATTCTTAGTCCTCTTCGGCCTCCAACAATAATTACATACGGTGGATGAATCTCAATATCTTTTACGGTAAAATCTTTTACATTATTTCTGGAAGCCATTATTATATCATCCATATTGCTAAAATCAACAATCTCAAGCCCCATATTTATATATCCCAAAAAGGCATAATTTTCGTAAACTTTAGTAAAATAAACATCCTGATGTCGATAATACGTTCCTAAAACAAAAGGTAAAGTAGGATCGGAAATATTTAATATTTTTAATCCCAGTTCTCCGTATGAAAGAAAGGCTTTATCATCAATAACTTCAACGCAATATGCTGTTCCATAAATTTTTTTTCTTGATCGTCTTTCAAACTCTTCATAAGTTGACAATAGGTCAAATTTTTCAAAATCAGAAATATTATAAATATGCAACCCGGATTCTCCCAATGGAAGAAATAATACAGTATCTTTAATAGCAAAATTGGATAATTCAAAATGTCGTTTATTATCTCTAAATTCAGATACAGGAAAGATATATTGAGCAAAATTAAATTTTACGAAGATAAGCAGGATAAA
>CAZWPU010000035.1:9500-12377 GCA_964635605.1 uncultured Bacteroidales bacterium
CCTTGTAGTGCATTATGTAAAACATTATGATGTTTGGCAAAGGCAGGAGGATCAAGAATAATAAGATCATATTTTTGATCTGCTTTTTCTAAAAAATCAAATGCATCCACAGCAAAAGCTTCGTGTCGATTGGTTTGTTCAAAATTTAATGCAATATTTTCATTCGTTAAATCAATGGCTTTTGCAGAGCTATCGACTGAATGAACCAGGTTTGCTCCGCCTTTCATGGCATAAACAGAAAATCCACCAGTGTATCCAAATACATTTAAAACAGCTCGATCTTTCGAATATTCCTGAACAAGTTTTCTGTTTTCACGCTGATCGATAAAAAAACCGGTTTTTTGCCCTTCTTCCCAATTTATTTTGAATTTATTTCCATATTCAAGAACTACCTTATTTGCGGGTTTACCCAAAAGGTATTCGTTTTTAGCATCAATATCCGATTTATAGGGAATCGTTGATTCGCTTTTATTATATACGGCATGTAATTGATCGCCATAAATTTCCTGAAGTATTCTAACAAAAGACTCTTTATTCTGATACATTCCAATAGAATGCATTTGCAGAACTGCTGTCCCATTGTAAAAATCAATGATTAATCCGGGCAAACCATCCCCTTCTGCATGTACTAATCGATATACATTATTATTCTCGTTATTTATTATGTTTAAGCTTTTTCTAAGGTTATAAGCATTTTTAATTTTCGTTCTCCAAAAATCGAAATTGATATCTGTTGATTCAAAAGAAATAATTCGAACAGCAATAGAGCCAATTTGATAGTGTCCAATAGCTAAAAACTCATCTTTATTATCGGTAACCTTTACCAGGTCGCCTTCAGTAACATTACCAATAATTTTCTTTATTGCTCCTGAGAAAATCCACGGATGATACCTGCGTGGCGATTGATCTTTTCCTGATTTTAAAATAACTGTTGGATAGTCCATGGAAAATTTAAATAACCTGATTTAACGTTTTATATATTTGTAAACAAACCCACGCATCGGTGGCAGCATAAAGCAATTGTCCTTCGGAAAGCTCTTCTTTTTCCCAATTGGACACTTGCTTTGATTTAGAAATACGTTTATTTAATACAATACCCGCAATTTTTTTTAAACTCTGACTTTCGATATTAAAATACTTAACAAAATCTTGTAAATCAATAAAACTTTGAGATTCAAAATCCTGTTTTTCCCGTAAGGCTTTTATATCATCCTTTATAGCCAAACCAATCTTTTTAACCTCTTTATTACTTAAGATATCAATAATTTCCTGAGGTAAACCTATTTTATTAATTCTGATTAAGAAAGCTTCATGTAAGGATGATAATTGTAATAACGAAACTTGATTTACGACTCCTTTTTTGAACATAGGTTTTGTCTCAGTATCAAAGCCCAGTATCTTTTGTTCTTGAATTAAAGGTAAATAATAATCTAGTTTTTCAAACGTATCAATAACAAAAACACCTCCATCAAACTGATAAAGAGGCAATTCATTAATTTCGTTATTGGTAATATGATTTTTAAACATCCTAATCTTCGTTGTCATAATCTTTTTGCCGTTTAGAAATAATCCAATCGTCTGTATTTATCTCATCGGTTGACTCATTTTCTTCAGTCTCCTCTTTATCATCTAAATCATCGTCGCTATAAAAAACCGTGTGTATTGCTTTTAAAGCATTTACCAGTTTTTGGCCC
This sequence comes from uncultured Bacteroidales bacterium, assembly GCA_964635605.1. Taxonomy (GTDB): domain Bacteria; phylum Bacteroidota; class Bacteroidia; order Bacteroidales; family UBA12077; genus UBA12077. The sequence continues at coordinate 11,195 of CAZWPU010000035.1, forward strand.
CAAAACTCCTCAAAATTTATCTGACATTCCCACAATGCATCATTCATAATTTCTTCGCTACCAATATGATATAGCGAGATAAAATTTTTAATATCCTGATAAATATCGGCCAAATTATCAGCTATTGAAGCCGAACTTTGTTCAACCTGTTCGTGTGTTAACGGATCAAAAACTTCACGATACTCATCATGATAGCCAAGTTTACTTTTTACCGAGTCGTGAATAAAATCCCATTCTTCTTCGGATACGAACTTCTCATTTTCATCGTCGAAAACAGATTGAAATTTAGGAAGTAATGAAGCTTTTAAATAGAGTAATGGTAATATTTTATGTGCTTTATTTAAAAAATCGCGTTTACTGAACCGATAAGTGTTCTCAACAAATTTACAATATTCTGATGCAACGGTTACAAATTCAGTAACATACTCAGAATAAACAATATTACTATCAAAATCTTCTTCCATTTTCAATGCGTAAAATTTTCGGCACAAAGGTATAAAAGAAATTTTATTTACCTTAAGATTTAATTAGGACATTGCCAAGAATAGATTTATCTTGTAAACACCCACTCTTTCTCTGTTGACAATTCATGATTAAATAAATAGCCTTCACTATCAAATGCTTTTAGTTGCTCAGGTTCTTCGATTTTGTTTTTTATCATAAAACGGCTCATTAATCCTCGTGCTGTTTTGGCATAAACAGCTACTACTTTAAAATCATTCCCTTTCGTTTCTTTAAAAACTGGAGTAATAATTTTTCCATTTAACTTTTTGGGTTGAATGGATTTATAATATTCGTTTGAAGCCAGATTGATTAATACTTTATTTTTTTGTTTTGAAAGCTCATGATTAATAAAATCGGTAATTTTTGTTCCCCAAAATTTATATAAACTTTCTCCACGTTTATTTTTTAGCGAGGTACCCATTTCTAAACGGTAGGGTTGCATTAAATCGAGCGGACGTAATATACCATACAAGCCGGATAAAATCCGCAGATGATTTTGAGCAAATAACAACTCATCGTTCGTTAAAGATTTTGGATTTAAACCTAAAAATACCTGTCCTTTAAAAACGGCAAGGGCCTGTTTTGCATTTTCAGGAGTAAATGGTTTTTTCCATTGTTGGTATCGTTCATAATTCAACGATGCTAATTCCTGATTAATATTCATTCGTTTTGCTAATTC
>CAZWPU010000036.1:0-9205 GCA_964635605.1 uncultured Bacteroidales bacterium
TTTATTCTTAAATACCGGAAAACATTTAGAACAGAACCTCAACAATATGCCATACACGGTTACGACATAGGAATGTATTTTTTATCGGCATTGTTGAATTATGGCGAAAATTTTGATCATTGTATTTATCATCATTCTAAAGATTTGCTTCAGGCTAATTATAATTTTGTTCGATGGTACAAGGATTCCGGTTTTGAAAATACCGATGTTAGTTTAATAGAATACAAAGAGAATTATAATATCTCAAAAATTCCGAATCAGAATAAACAAAAACAATCACTTGAAGTAAAATATTGATAAAAATTAAATCCGGATTTTTGTTTTTTTAGTTTTTTACCTATATCTTACTATAAATTTGATATCATTTATTGATTTTATTTTTATTCTGATTTATGGCTAATTGCAGAGATATTAAAAAAGATATTAATTTTCTTTCCAAACAAGTTATTAACGAGTGTTTTTCTTTTATGGAGTATTCGCCTGTCCAGAATCAGGAAAATTTATTGGAAATTTTACACGATGCTGAAATTATTCGATGTAACTTACTATATAAAGTTAACCACCCTCCAGAGGACACAAAAAATTTGAAAAAATATTACAATAGTATTATCGGCGAATTATACGAACTAAATATCGAACTAATCGAACGAATTAATAGTCTTTCCCATTAAAAACTTGCTTTTTTAATTTTTTATCTTGTTTGCCCGAAACACCATATCGGTTGATTGTAGGATTTTATTTTTCAGATTAACGGGATAATCAGGGTTTTCATTTAAAAAAATATTAATTTCAGTTACTGCTTCGGTTGATGAATGCCCGGCAAAAATAGCATTTAGCCATTGTGCAGGAAAAAAGATATCGCCGCTAACTTGAAGTTCTTCTAAAATATCCAGCGAAGGCTTGATATATTTAATGGCTGACTGGTTTCTTAGCGGATGATTTAAATAATAAACTGAAGTTACTACCCAGGGCTCCTTTTTTCTATTTTTTTCATCCATTAATAAATGAAAAAATTGGTCGCGTATTTTCTCATCAGGTGAAAGGGCCGGACAGATAAATTCAAATCTTGCTTTCCGCTCTTTATTATCTATTCGTTGAAATTGAATATCTAAAATCTCTTTTGTATTATTGATATCTCGTAAAGATAGTTCAAAAGCTAAATCTGTAAAATCACGAGTAGAAAGGTGAAGTTTTTTAATGGTTTTTTCTTTTTGAAAAATTTGTAAAAGATTATTTAAAGCATTATTACTTAAGCCAATCCTCGAATAAGTTTTAAAGTAACTTAATTGCGTTTTTTCATTCTCAGCCATTTGCAATTCATCCCAAAGGATTTGTTCCAGACTGGGAGCTATAATTTGTTTCTCATCCGAGGTTAAAAATTTCCAAAATGCAGCTTCAATATATCCAAGCAATAAATTAATATTTTGCGGATTATCTTCAATGCTAAGTACTTTTATATATGCTTCCATTAAATCCTGCGGATTAATTTCTTCGTTTAGCATATTCTCCCACAAACTGATATATAAAGTACATCGCAATACTTCCTCGGAAATGGAATGTAAATTTTTAAGGAAAAAATTAATTGATTCATTATCCATTTTTATGTAGCCATAGCCTAATCCATCGGCATTGGAAAAAATATAATCGACATTTTGTAAAGGTTTTTTCAGATTAACAATATTAAAAGTGTCTTTCGTTTGAGTTTGGTAATAGCTCATTTTTTTTCCGGCAGCTATAATCGTTTCTAAATTTTGTATCCATATACGTCCTTTTTCTTGTGGGTCTTTTTGTTCAATAATTATATTTTGTAATTGATTATTGGGATTAAAAGCTTTTTGTGTGATATAATGAGGCATTCCAGGTTCATATACCCAAACATCACTCCATTTTTTTAGATTTAGGGTTGACTTTTTGTCTATAATCTGGATTAGATTATCCCAGGTTGCATTTTTATATTGATAATTTTTGAGGTATTGGCGTACTGCACTTTTTAATGTATCTTCACCGGTTAAATCTTCGAGATGCTTCATCATTATCGGGGCTTTATGATAAATAATCGAGCCATATAATGTTCCTGCATTTTTCATGTTATCCAGTTTTTGGCTTATAGGATTTGCTCCTTTGGTTCGGTCAATTGAGTAGGACGAAGGATAGTGGTTAATTAAAAAATTCAGATGGTGGTTGACTTTTGGAAATTGCGGGTTAACGATTTTATCGGCCATAAAATTGGCAAAAACTTCTTTAAGCCAAACTTCGCTGAACCATTCCATAGTTACTAAGTCACCAAACCACATATGCGCCGTTTCGTGGGCAATTAAATTGGCTCTGTTTAATTCGTCGTTTATGGTTGCTGATTCGTCTAAAAAGAGTTTCGAGTCGCGATATAAAACAGCACCGGGATGCTCCATTCCTGAATACTGAAAAGAAGGAATAGCAATAAAATCAAGTTTTTTAAATGGATAGTCGATTTGAGTATATTGCTCTAGCCATGCTAATGAACTATACTTTAATTCAAAAATTTGTTCAATATTACGTTTAACTTTTTCAATGTCGCTTTCCCTGTGATACATTGTTATTTGGCGTTGGCCTTGTTTTTTCGTGATGGAATTAAACTTCCCGGCTACAAAAGCAAAAAGATAAGTGCTAATCGGTTCTGTTTCTGTAAAATAATAAGTTTGAAGTGAATCCGCCATTTTTTTATTTAGTAATGGTGAATTAGTTACTGCAACCCATTTTTTAGGAATGGTGATGGTTGGTTTGAAAATTGCTTTTAACGAAGGTTGATCGAAACAAGGAAATGCTGTACATGCCCTGTCGGGCACAAAAAGTGTATATAAATAATCTGCATTCCGGTTTAGCGCTCTTTCGCCGGCAATAAATTCTATTTCTAGTTTGTTTTTGCCAGTATTTAAATACTTATGTGGAATAATAATATGTTCATTGCTAAATTTATATTTAATCTTTTTATGGTCTTTTTTAATTTTTATTATTTGAGAAGACTGATTTCGAAAATCTAAAATCAACGGATGGTTTGACTTTTTATTAAAATCGAATTGAATAATTACATTTCCGTTAATTTGTTTGTGTATTGAATCGGGTATCGAAAAAGTAATATCATATCTAATATTTTGTATTTGTTTATTTCTGAGTTGAGCTAATTCTAAACTAACACCTGGTTCAGTAAATTTTGGTGGAATTTTTTCACAAGAGGGAAAAAACAGGGAAAACCAAACGGTAATAACTATTAATTGCTGAAGAGTAAATTTTTTTTTCATTATAACAAAAATATTTTATTCAGAAAGTTTATTGTAAAAGTTTAGTTTTTTTTATGGCTCCTATTACCTTTTCAAATGAATAAGGTTTTGTAAGTAGCTCGTCAAAACCGGCACTGTTATAATCATTAAAGAAATCGTCAGGATTGTGAGCGGTAATTGCAATAATGGGAATTCTATTATTGGGTTCAGGGAAATTGCTTCTAATATATTTAGTAGTTTCTAAACCATTCATCACAGGCATTTCAATATCCATTAAAACAATATCGATTGGGTTACTTTTTATAATTTCAATAGCATCTTTTCCATTTTCTGCTTCAATAAATTTTTCTGAAATACCGCCTAATATTTCTTTAAGTAATAGTCTGTTTGTGAAAATATCGTCGACAATAAGTATATTATATTTATTCATTATTAACCTATTCTGCTTAATGTTTTTATAATATCCATACTTTTTATTTTTACTGTTTTCCCATCTAGTTCAATAATCTTGTCGTTTTTAAATTCGGTTAATGTTCTAATTAAGCTTTCCTTTGTAGTTCCTGCAAGCTCGGCCAATTCATTTCGGGTAAGAGGTAGCTCAAAATGTTCTGAATGGTATATTTTTTCAGAAAAGTAAAGAATTAAATCCGCCAGCTTTCCTGGTAATTGTTTTTGATATTGAGCAATTAGCCGATCGATTACATAAAGATTTTCTTTACTTAAGTTTTTGAGTAGTGATGTAGTATATTCACCATTGTTAACTAAAACTGAATTAAAGGTATTAAAGTCGATAAATAGTATTTCTGTGTCTTCAATAGCTGCGGCAGAATACTGAAAGGTAGATTCACCAAAAATTGAAACCAACCCTAAAAAGTTGCCGGGAGTTGCTAATTTTAGTATGATAGATTTATTATTTCTCCCTTGTTTGAAAATTTTTACTAAACCCGATTTAACAAACATGATATGGGAGGTTAACGTATCTTGTTTAAAAATGACATCTTTTTTTTGGTATTGAACTATATTACAATTTGTTTTTATCAGGTCAATATTATTTTGGCTAATAATATCTTTATTGGAAAAAAATATATCAAATATATCCATCTTTTGTTCTTTGCTTATAAACTCCCTATTTTCGGTAAATGTATTAAAAATCTTTTTAAAGATAATGATTAACCGTTCATTTTTTGGTGATGTAAATCATCATGTTTAGTAATTAATGTCATAGCAAGTTTGTTGAAACATAATCCTTATTGGTTGTATTTTTACCAAGTGAAAATTAGCTAATGATAAATTTAAAGAATTATCTAATCGATATCAACAAAAATTTGTAACAATTAAAAAACCATGATGAAATCAAATATTTTAATCGTTGATGATTCAGAAACAAATTTGGTTCTCCTTGAAGCCATTCTCGAAGATGATGGTTTTAATGTCAAAACAGCTTTTAGTGCAAAAGAAGCTGAGAAAGTTTTAAAATCATTCACTCCTCAATTAATTTTATTAGATCTGTTAATGCCTAATGAAAATGGATTTGACTTATTACGTAAGCTAAAAGCGAATAATGATTTAAGAGCTATTCCTACCATTATTGTAACCGCTTTTGCTAATAAGGAGAATAAAATAATCGCTAATGATATGGGTGCTGAAGATGTTATTGAAAAACCAATTAATATCCCGGATTTTCTTGAAAAAGTATACAAAGTATTAGGTATTAATAAATAAATAACTAAAGTTTCGCACTTATTTTTTATGGAGTAAGATATTAATTAACAAACATATATTATCTTTCTGTAATTAAGCTAGATAAAACATCTTTTAGAAAAAAATATAAAACTGTTAGGGATTATTATCGTTTCATTCGCCTAAAAATTATATATTAGGTAATAGAAATTTGTTGAAAAGATTTATTATTTTTAATTTCTCAAAAATTTTAAATAAATTTTATGAAAGATAAAAATTCACATAGTATTGTTTTTAAGTATACAATTAGTGGTTTTATTATAGGGCTATTAACTGTTTTATTTATTTTAACGGTTGATTTTTTTATTAAAAATATTAGTTTCTCAGAAGTTTTAGAAATACATAAGAATAATCCGGTTTATTTAATTTTAGATTTATCTCCATTTGTTTTAGCTTTTTATGCTTACCTAATTAGCCGAAAGTATTCCGATACTTCAGAATCTCTGCATAAAGCATTAAAACAAGAACTAGATAAAAATCAGCGAATTTTTCGTTTTGTCGAGAAAATCAGAATGGGAAATATTGATGCTGAATATAAGGTTCAAGGGGAAGATGATGTTTTAGGCCAATCCATTTTAGATTTACGCAATAATTTAAAGAAAAACAAAGAAGAAGAAGATCGTAGACGGAAGGAAGACCAACAACGAAACTGGATTGCAGAAGGGTTAGCAAAATTTGGCGATATTTTAAGAAAAGATTCCGATAATATTGAAGAGCTTTCTTACAATTTAATTAGTAATCTGGTTAAATATATTCATGCAAACCAAGGTGTATTTTTTATTATTGAAGATGAAGACGAAGCCGATGTTCATTTAAAAATGACAGCTTGTTATGCCTACGAACGACGGAAATATGCAGATAAAAGACTTGAGTTAAACGAAGGAATTATTGGCGCTGCCATATTAGAGCAAGAAACGATTTATATGACCGATGTTCCTGAAAGTTACGTAAATATAACTTCGGGTTTAGGGAAAGCAACACCCGGTTGTTTACTCGTAGTTCCTTTAAAAATTACTGAAGAGGTTCATGGAGTAATTGAAATAGGAGCAATCAAACCACTGGAAAAACATATTGTTGAATTTGTGGAGAATGTTGCAAAAAATATTGCATCTACGATTTCAAATGTTAAGATCAATTCACGTACGGCAAAATTACTTAAGGAATCACAACAACAAGCCGAAGCCTTAGCCGCGCAAGAAGAACAGATGCGACAAAATATGGAGGAGTTGCAAGCCACTCAGGAGGAAGCTGCCCGACAAAGTGAGAAGTTTGTTACCTTTACTAATGCAGTGAATCATACTTTACTTAGAGCAGAATATGATCCAGATGGAACATTGATTTATGCCAATACTAAGTTTCTTAAGAAAATGGGTTATGAAAAAAATTCCGAAGTAGAAGGGAAGAATATTTCTATGTTCATTAATGAAAAGGATAGAAGTTGGTTTAATAAATTATGGACCAATCTAGCCAATGGAGGCAAACATTTTGAAGGAGATATGAAGCATGTTACCAAACAAGGGCGTGATTTGTGGACTATTTCTACTTATACCTGTATGAGAAAAGAAGATGGAGGTGTTGATAAGGTTTTGTTTTTAGCCATTGACACTACTGAACAGAAAAAGAAAAGCCTGGATTATCAGGCACAAATTGATGCATTAAATAAATCAACGATTAAAGTTGAATTTTTACCTACAGGTGATTTGCTTGAATGTAATAAAAAGTTTATCGATTTAATGAACTATCCTCTTTATGAGCTTAAAGAAAAAAGTATTTTTGATTTTGTAGATAAATCTGATTTAAACAGGATAAAAGATATTTGGAGTAAAGTTTCTCAGGGAGAGAGTTGGGAAGGAACAATACGGCAAAGAACCAAAGAAAATAAAGATGTATGGGTACGTGTTTCATTGTCGGCCGTTAGGGATATGTATGATGATATTTCCAAGATTATTTATATTGGAAATGATACTACAAATGAAAAAACAATGGAACTTGAAACCCAAAAACAAACCGAACTGCTTAAACAACAGGAAGAAGAGTTAAAACAATCGAGAGTTGATTTAAAAGCACAATTGAAAACAGCCCGCGAAGATGTAAAACAGCAGTTTAAAGAAATAGAAAAAGTACAGAAAAGAACCGAACGAACGCTGGAAGGAACTTCAGATGCTATTTTAACGTTCGATCATCTTGGTGTAATTAAATTTTTTAACAAAACAGCTGAAGAGCTTTGGGAAATAGAACGGGATATTGTTTTAGGAAGAAAAATAACTAAATTATTCCCAAAAGATAAATATGAGGATGAATTTATTAATGCATTGATTGATCCAAACGAAGAGAAAATAATTGGCGAACGAAAAGAGGTAACGATTGAAAGTATAAAAACAGGAGAAGAAAAATCGGTTATCTTCCTATTATCAATGGCACGACTGGAAGATGAGGTTTCGTATACGGCATTTATTCAAAATATTTCGGTAGACTTGTTTTAAATTTCTTTATCCTGCATTTTCGTTGGAAGAGTAAAAGAAAAAATACTCCATTTACCGGGTGTGCTTTTTACGTTTATTTGCCCTCTGTTTTTTTCTATAAATTCTTTGCATAAAATTAATCCCAGTCCGGTTCCTTTTTCTCTTTGAGTCCCTGTGGTTGTATAACTTTTATCTATGCGAAATAATTTGTGGACATTCTCCTTATCAATACCTACCCCATTATCTTCAATAAAAACTTCAACATGATGTTGTAAAGGGGTGCTTGTGAGTTTTACGAATCCTCCATTGTGAGTGTATTTTATAGCATTGGATAGTAAATTACGCACAATGGTATGTACCATATTCCGGTCGGCATATACAAGAGTGTTTTTATTGATTTCTGAAATGATCCGGATATTTTTGTTATGTGCATTTGAATGTAAAAGTTCAATATTTTCATCAATAATATGTTTTATATCGAAAAATTCAGGTTTATACGTTAATGTTCCGGTTTGTGTTCTTGACCATTCTAATAGATTTTCCAGTAATCCATAGGCCAATTTTGAGCTTTGATGGATAATTTCTACGAATTGCTCAATTTTATTTTTGTCATATTTTTGAATATTTGTGGCAAGTAATTGGGTAAATCCTATTAAGTCGTTAAAAGGATTTTTTAAATCATGAGCAATGATAGAAAAAAATTTATCTTTGGTTGCATTAAGCTCTCTGAATCTTTTCTCCGATTTTTTTAACGTTTTTTCGGCCTTTTTTTGGGCCGTAATATCCGTAAAAACAGCATGGCTTCGAAGAAAAGTGCCATCATCAGCATATTCAACTTTTCCAAAGTAATGAACATAAATCGTATCTCTATTTTTTTTTCTTAACTTCAAATCAACATTATTGATTTCTCCTTTTTCTTTATAAAGCCTGAAATTCTTTTTAAATTTCTCTTGAGAATCATCGTCTAAGATAGATTTGAAATATTTCCCCACAATCTCCTCATGATAATAACCTGTGGTTTTTTCCCATGCTGGATTTACATCTATAATAACACCTTCGTTATTGAGCGACTGGTAAGCAATAGGTGAGTTTATAAAAAATTGCCTGTAATGATATTTTTTGCTTATTAAGGCATGTAGTTTCTTTTCGTGCTCTGTTATATTTACGGCTAAACATCGTAATGCAACAATCTCACCATTTTCTTTTATAGGATAATTATGGATTTTTAAAATAACTTTCTCACCATATTTGGTGAGCATCTTATAATGATTTCCCGTGATATGATTTCCTTTAAAATTTTCTGAAAAATTTTTTTGCATTTTGGACATCTCTTCCGGAGCAAAATATTTTTCCAATTCAATTTTTTTGCCAATTAGTTCTTCTTTTTTATAGCCCGTAATTTTTTCACTCGATGCATTTAAGAATGTTAACGTAAAATTTTTATCAACTTCAAAAACTACTTCCGGGAATGAATCTAGAAACTCCATTTAAATACGCATATAATTTGGTTTAATACTATGAAAAAAATGTAATTGAAGAAGTTTAGTGTAAACGGCAATTATCCTAAAATTTAAATTACTTAAAATTGAAAAGGTAAGATATAAAAAATGAATGTAGGAATGAAATAAAAATAACCCTAAATTATTAACAATTTAATAATCAATTTTATTCGTTATCGAAAAACGATAAACAGGAAAAAAATTTGTTTTAAAAACTAGATAAAAATAGATTATTTTTGGAAAAAATCCC
>CAZWPU010000036.1:9305-12340 GCA_964635605.1 uncultured Bacteroidales bacterium
AAAAAAATTTGTTTTAAAAACTAGATAAAAATAGATTATTTTTGGAAAAAATCCCATTTATCTCGAATGAAGACAGAAATTGAATTAATGATTGAAAAAAATCAGCAGGAATATGCTGATTTTTATGATGAACTAAACTTTGTAGCCCCAGAGCAAATAATTGAAGCATCAAAAGAACGAAGCGCTCTGTTGGAATCGATAGAAAACTCTGTTCAATGGGGTTTTAACCAATCGAAATTAGATTGCAAAAAAAATTCGTCTGGTTGTAGTATCTGCGGGGAAGGTTTCTGGTCGTGTCTTTTTATTAATGGGATTTGCAATGCAAATTGTTTTTATTGTCCCACCGAACAAAAAGATGAATCGGTACCTATGACCAATAGCATAGAATTTCCCAACGTTGCAGATTATATTGCTTATATAAAAAAGTTTGGATTTAAAGGTGTTAGTATTAGTGGTGGGGAACCCTTTTTAACCTTCGGAAAATCATTAAAATATATTGAAGCAGTTCGTAAAGCATTTGGCCCTGCAATGTATATTTGGTTGTATACCAACGGTATATTAGTAACAAAAGAAAAATTATTAAAATTTAAAAATGCAGGATTAAATGAGATTCGATTCGATTTAAGTGCTGTGGAGTATAAATTAGATACCTTAAAATTAGCAAAAGGTATTATGGATATTGTTACTGTAGAAATCCCGGCTATACCAGAAGATTTTAAAAAATTAACACAATTAATTAAAGACTTAAAAACCATTGGCGTAAATTTTTTAAACCTTCATCAAATCAGGTGTACTCCCTATAATTATAAAAAATTGATTAAACGAGGATATACTTTTTTACACGGGCCAAAAATTGTTGTACTTGAATCGGAACTTACAGCCCTTCGCTTAATTAAATATAATATCGAACATAAAATTAATTTTCCCATCAACTATTGTTCGTTTATCTATAAAAATCGATTTCAAAATAGAGCGGCCAGGGTTCGTCATGCTCGTGAAATTTGCAAAACATACGAGGAAATTACCGAAACAGGCTTAATCCGTAATTTGGTCATAAAGAATTCTCCTGACAAAGTTCAGCAAATCATGGAGAAATTTCATATGAATGATGTGAATGAAAGCCTCTGGAATATTAATTACCATAAAGACACACTGGTTTTTCATAGCCGTTTGTGGAATTTCGTGGTACAAGAGAAGGTGCCCATTGAAGTTAATTATTATTCTTCAGCGCTACGTCCGGCTATCTCTTACCGTTATCCATTTAAGGAAATTAAACTAACAAAAGAAAAAAACATCTATATAGAAAAAGGATTAACGTATAAAATTTTTCTTGAAAATGATTTACAACAAAAGTTTTTTGAACGGTTTTTTACCAAAGCCTCAAATTCAGATTTAAGTAAAGAAAAGTTAAAAGTAGAGATGCAGAGAATGGAAATGGATAAATCCATCGAAGAGGATTATATCAAATTGTTTACCAATGTTTTTGATTATGAACGGTTAGATTATGGTTTATATCCTTATTATTAGTAGATTTAAGGTTTAAATACGTATGGATTATGAATTTTGTAAAAAATAAAACCAATAGAAAGTTTGCTGCTGATTTAGATAAAAATGACCGGTTGAAAGATTTTCGAAATAGATTTTATATACCACAGGATAAAATTTATTTCGATGGAAATTCTCTTGGTTTACTCTCGAAAGATGCCGAGCAGTCGTTAAACCGGGTTTTAGATGAATGGAAAAATCAAGCCATTGGCGGGTGGCTTAACGCACAAAGGCCTTGGTTCTATTTTGCGGAGCAAATAGGAGAGATGGCTGCGGAAATTGTAGGAGCAAAACCCAAAGAGCTAATATTAACCGGCACTACAACGGTAAATATTCATGCATTAATCAGCACCTTTTATCAACCGAAAGGGACAAAAACAAAAATACTGGCTGATGAGCTTAATTTTCCTTCGGATATCTATGCATTGGAAGGACAGCTCAAACTTAAAGGGTTTAATCCGAAAGAGCATTTAATTCTTGTACCTTCTGAAGATGGCAATTTATTAGATGAACAAAAAATTGTTGAGATGATGACCGATGAGGTGGCTGTTGTATTTTTGCCCTCGGTTTTGTACCGTAGCGGACAGTTGCTCGATATGGAATATCTAACCTCCGAAGCGCATAAACGGGATATTGTGATTGGGTTTGATTGTTCTCATTCAGCAGGTGCTGTTCCGCACCATTTTAGCGATTGGGGTGTGGATTTTGCCCTTTTCTGCAGCTATAAATATTTAAATGGTGGGCCCGGATGTGCCGCATTTTTATACATCAACGAAAAACATTTTGATAAGAAACCTCAATTGCCCGGTTGGTTTGGGTACAAAAAAGAGAAACAGTTTGATTTGCTGATCGATTTCGAGCACGAGAAAAGTGCCGGTGGTTGGCAAATTTCTTCACCCGGTATTTTAGGATCTTCGCCCATTGAAGGAGCGTTGAATATTATCCTGGAGGCCGGTATTGAAAATGTCCGCAAAAAATCGGTTCACCTTACAACTTATCTTATTTGTTTGATTGAAGAACTGTTAGAAAACGACCGCTATCAGTTTAAAATTATCACACCCAAAAATCCGGATCAACGGAGCGGGCATGTGGCCATAAGCCATGCCTCAGAAACTTACCGGGTTAACGAAGCATTAAAGGCCAGGGGAGTGGTTCCTGACTTTCGTCCACCCGATATTATCCGGTTGGCACCCATTGCTTTGTATAATACTTTTGATGAGGTCTGGCAGGTGGTTCATTACCTGAAAGAAATTATCGATCAAAAAGCGTACCTCAATTTCTCGACGGATAAAAGTGCGATTACTTAGCGAAGCTATTTGTCCCTCGCTCGAGCGGACAGGGACAGGTTATCCGGTTGTTAAAATAAAATGACTAAACGTAAAAGGGAATTTACTTAAGGTACTTAGCTTAAATTGCTACAATCTATCCATGGAGACTTATTTTATTTAATAGTTCTCGATTAAGTATTGTAATATTTTTTCCTTTAATAT
>CAZWPU010000037.1:0-2319 GCA_964635605.1 uncultured Bacteroidales bacterium
TAAACCATCCTCTGGAAAAAGCTCTTATTGAATTTGATCGCGATGGAGCGTGGGCCCCCAATTATCGCGAACAGGGAACTACCATGGGAATGGACGGCGGTCTTTTAGGACTTGAAATTACCGATGAAAGGATGAAAGATACGGAGCGTTATGCCCGCCAGCAAGGAATTACCATCGAGTATCAGATTAGCTCCTTCCCCACGAACCATGCCAATACCGCAAGACTCACCCTTTGGAGTAAATCAAAAAAGAGGATGCAGATTATTGCGGTTTCTTTGGGTGGTGGCTCTTTTGAAATCACCTCTGTTAACGGGTTTACGGTCCGGTGGCATGGCGATTTGTATGGAATGTTACTGTTTGCCCAAAATAAACCGGATGTAAGAGATAAACTGAAAACCATCATTCCTTCAGGAGTTGAATTTTCAGTGGAACAAAAAGAGAATAGAATCAAGTATGAGATTAAATCGTCGAACCCATTTCCCTCAGAACTCATCACCCGTCTTAAAAATGATCCGGCGATCGATGAAATATCGGTCATTAAGCCAATAATGCCCATAACTGTAGGAAAGCAAACTAAAATGCTCTTCACCTCGATTCAGTCGTTACTTGATTATGCTGATAAAAAAGGAGCTGATCTTGGTGATTTGGGATTGGAATACGAAAGATGCATGAGTGGAATGGGGGATCAGAAATTAAAAGACAAAATGAATGAGATAATCCATATTATTCATAAAAGTGTCGATACCGGATTAAAGGGAACCCACTATGCCGATCGGATTTTACGGCAACAATCTCACTTCATTGGACAAGCAGAAAAAGAAGGGAAAATAATGCATTCGGTTATAAACCGCATAATTGAGAATGTTTCGTCCTTGATGGAATCAAAAAGTGCCATGGAAGTAGTGGTTGCAGTGCCAACGGCAGGCTCCTGTGGAACTGTTGGGGGATCGTTGCGGGCTATATCCGAGAATTCAGGTTCTTCCAGAGACGAATTAAACAAAGCATACTTTGCAGCCGGAATTGTTGGTGTTTATTTAGCGCAAGGTCCCGGTTTTTCGGCCGAAGAACATGGTTGTCAGGTGGAATGTGGAGCTGCTTCGGGCATGGCAGCGGCAGGAATTGTGCAACTAATGGGAGGTACTGCAAAACAAGCCTTGGGAGCCGCATCAATGGCTATTCAAAATATGATTGGGCTGGTATGCGATCCGGTAGCTGATCGCGTTGAAGTTCCTTGTTTGGGTAAAAATATTAGTGCTGCTGTCAATGCTTATTCTTCCGCAATTATGTCTATTTCCGGATTTGATGCAGTAATTCCCTTGGATGAGGTAATCCAAACCATTTCGAGCGTAAGTAAAACAATGCCAACCTGCGTGAAATGCACGGGAAAAGGAGGATTAGCAATAACAAAAACAGCCTTAAACATTAAAAATAAACTAAAGGAATAATCGAATCAAAAAGGTTTAAAAATAATAAATACATCATCTTTAAAAAAGATTTTTTAGGACGAAAATCAAATTTCACTTATTCTGCAACACTCTCAGGAAAAATGCTTTTAAAAAACACATCGATGCAATTGAACCACTGCTTAAATAAACATCGCAAATAATGAAAAAAAAAGCCTTCAAAAAATAAAAAATTACCGAATACTTTCGTTACTAACCATACTTATCGGTGCCATATTAATGATTTATATGATTACTGTTGAGGATGAGCCTTGTGCCTTGCCATTGTTTTTAATCATTTCCGGAACAGTATGGTTTATTATAAATCGGATTCACATTAAAAAGCGGCTACGGTTAAAAAAGAGGTACTTATTGATTGAATAATTTATTTTAATGATCATTACGCATAAAATAAAACTACCTGCTTTCAGAAAAAATATACCCCTTAAAACTTAAAAATATGAAAAACAAAAGAGTCATCCTTATCTTCTCTGTTATAGCTATTTTATTGCTTATTCCGCTTATCGCCATGCAATTCACCCATGGAATGGACTGGAGAATCGCCGACTTTGCGATTATGGGGATTCTACTATCTGTTACAGTGGTATCCTGTAAACTTATCCTGAGAAAGGTAAAAAATATCAAAACACGAATTTTCCTTTGTGGCATTATTTTATTGATATTCTTCCTCATTTGGGCAGAACTTGCCGTGGGCATATTTGGATCTCCAATGGCAGGGTCATAGTATAGAATATGAATACTTACAACAAAAAAAGGTTTATAAAGCCCTAATTAAACCATATTTTTGAAAAGATTTAACTAATTTAAAGTAGTTTACAACTTTTTATACCACTAAGCAATCTTCATATTGCAAATG
>CAZWPU010000037.1:2419-12311 GCA_964635605.1 uncultured Bacteroidales bacterium
ACACTGTCGATAATATTACCCATCGCTCCGGCTAAAATTAAAGCAATACTAATTATTAGCATCTTAGGTGCTTTCTCTTTAATCAAATGACTTAAATACCAACCAATACCAACTACCGCAACAATCCTGAAAAGTGTAAGGAAAATTTTCCCTTTTTCGCCCCAAAACTCCATTCCAAAAGCCATCCCGTTATTTTCGGTAAAATGGATAATAAACCAATCACCCAAAATTTTATATTCCTGTCCCAACATCATGTGGGTTTTAATCCAGATTTTCAGCGCCTGATCAATAATTAATATAAGAATGATAACCAGAATCGATGTTTTTGTAATTGACTTCACGAGCTTTGAGTTTAAAATTTTGGTAAATCTACTGAAAAGTAGAGAATAATAAAAAATGATCGGATCACTCCAGACCCAATCATTTAATTCATCCTTCTAAAAAAAATTTAACGTTGATTTTGTTTTGCTTCGATACTTAATGTCGCATGTGGAACCGCACGAAGTCTTTCTTTAGAAATAAGTTTTCCGGTTTCACGGCAAATACCATAGGTTTTGTTTTCAATACGAACCAATGCAGCCTGTAAGTGTTGAATAAATTTCAACTGCCGCTGTGCCAGTCTACCGGCTTCTTCTTTAGAAAGGGTTGCAGCACCCTCTTCTAATACTTTAAAAGTAGGCGATGTATCTTCAGTATCATTGCTTTCACTATGCGTAATGGTCTTTTTTAAAAGATCATAATCTTTTTGTGCTTTGTCAAGTTTTTTTAAGATAATCTCTTTAAACTCCGCCAACTCTTCATCGTTATATCTAGTCTTTTCAGCCATAACTCATCAATTTTTAATTGTGCTAAAGATAATAAATTATTTCATTTAAACGAGAAATTATTCGTTTACTCTGATAATTTTTATTTGGGTTTTAATTTCATCATCAATTTCTACGTCGAACACTGTATTTTGTTCAAATTGATTAACTAAATCAACCGACTTAGCTAATGTTTGTGCACCAATATAGTCTTTATGTTTTTCAATGGCACGATCAATTAAATCGTGTTTTTTAATTTCTATTTTGATTTTATCGGTAACATCAAAATTACTTTCCTTGCGCAGATTCTGAATCCGATTAATAAACTCACGGGCTATACCCTCTTCGCGTAATTCATCGGTAATATTAATATCCAGTGCAACGGTTAATTTACCATCATTGGCTACCAGCCATCCCGGAATATCTTCCGAAGAAATTTCAACATCGGCTAAGCTTAATGTTATTTGTTCGTCGCCGGCATTTATTGTAAATTTTTCATTGCGCTCTAATTCAGCAATATCTTCTTGCGCCATTTGGGCAACAGCCTTTGAAATATGTTTCATTAATTTACCATATCTTGGGCCTAATGTTTTAAAGTTTGGTTTTATATTTTTTACCAAAATCCCGGTCGTATCGGTAATATATTCAACCTCTTTCACATTAACTTCTGATAATACCAAATTTTTTACCGCTTCAAATTTATCTTTTAATGAAGCATCCAGCAATGGAATCATAATTTTGCTTAACGGCTGACGCACTTTAATATTTACTTTTCGCCGTAAGGCAAGAATCATAGAGGATACTCGCTGGGCAATATCCATTCTTTCTTCGAGTGACAAATCAATATATTGTTCATTATATTCAGGAAAATCAGCAATATGAACCGATTCGGTAGTATCTTTCCCGGTTACTGTGTTAAGATCAGTAAATAACTGATCGGCAAAGAACGGTGCTATAGGAGCTATAAGTCTAGCTACAGTTTCTAAACAAGTATAAAGCGTTTGATAAGCAGCAATCTTATCTTTTGAATATTCACCACCCCAGTATCTTTTTCTGTTAAGTCGAACATACCAGTTACTTAAATTTTCGGTAACGAAATCCTGAATAGCTCTTCCGGCTCTTGTGGGCTCATAGTTTTCATAGTTTTTCCCAACTTCTTTTACCAACGAGTTTAATAAAGATATGATCCATCGATCAATCTCCGGACGTTCTTCCACAGGAACTTCTTTTTCTGCATACTTAAAGCCATCTACATTGGCATAAAGGGCAAAAAATGAATAGGTATTATAAAGGGTCCCAAAAAATTTTCTTTTTACTTCTTCAAGGCCTGCAGAATCAAATTTTAAATTATCCCAGGGTTGAGCATTGGTAATCATATACCAACGTAACGGGTCGGAACCGTTCTTCTCAATGGTTTCGAATGGGTCAACCGCATTGCCCAATCGTTTCGACATTTTGGCACCATTTTTATCTAATACCAACCCATTAGAGATGATATTTTTAAAGGCTACGGAGTCAAACAGCATCGTAGCAATTGCATGTAAGGTAAAAAACCATCCGCGGGTTTGATCAACCCCTTCGGCAATAAAATCGGCAGGGTAAACTTTTTCAAATCCTTCTTTATTTTCAAAAGGATAATGGATTTGTGCATATGGCATCGCCCCGGAATCAAACCACACATCGATCAGATCGAGCTCGCGAACCATTTTCTTCCCTTGTTCCGATACTAAAATCACCTCATCCACATAAGGCCTGTGAAGGTCTATTTTATCATAATTTTCTTTAGAATAGTTTTCCGGCTCAAAATCAGCAATCGGATTTTCTTTCATATAGCCGGCTTTTACCGATTTTTCTATTTCATGGAAAAATTCTTCAACAGAACCAATACACTTCATCTCCGCACGGTCTTCGGTCACCCAGATAGGCAAAGGTGTACCCCAATATCTTGATCGGGATAAATTCCAGTCCTGTAAATTTTCCAGCCACTTACCAAATCTTCCGGTACCGGTTGATTCAGGCTTCCAATTGATGGTTTTGTTTAATTCCATCATTCGTTCTTTTAGCGCAGTGGTTTTAATGAACCATGAATCCAGCGGGTAGTAAAGTACCGGTTTATCTGTTCTCCAGCAATGCGGATAATTGTGAACATGCTTTTCAATTTTAAAGGCTTTATTCTCCTTTTTCAGCATTACCGAAATATCCACATCAATGGTTGGATCGTTTTCGGTAAGCGACTCGTCGTATTCATTTTTAACAAATCGCCCGGAAAAATCTTTATAGGCTTCAACATTTACATATTGAGATACAAAATCAGGGTCTAATTCATCCAGAGGATACATTCGTCCCTTTTTATCCACCATCGGTTGCATCGTTCCTTGTTTATCATATAAAACAAGTGCAGCAATATTACTTTGTTTGGCTACCCGGTCGTCGTCTGCACCAAAAGTGGGCGCAATATGTACAATTCCGGTACCATCTTCGGTTGTAACATAATCGCCCAGGATTACACGGAAAGCATCTCCTTTGGGTTTCACCCAATGAATAAGTTGTTTGTATCGGATACCTTCTAAATCTTCTCCGGTATATTCGGCTATAACTTTGTACGGAACTTTTTTATCCCCAGGATTGTAATCATCAAGACTTAGCTCTCCTGCTTTTTTATCAAAATAGGCCGGGAATAAATCTTTAGCTAAAATAACAGTAACCGGGTCACCGGTATATTGATTAAATGTCCGTACTTTTACATAATTAATTTTATGCCCTACAGCCAATGCTGTGTTCGAGGGTAATGTCCACGGAGTAGTAGTCCATGCCAAAAGATAAACATCTGTTTCTAAATCTTTAAAAAGAAAATCTGATTGCTCATTTTTAATAACCTTAAATTGTGCGGTACAGGTAGTATCTTTAACATCTTTATAACATCCGGGTTGATTTAATTCGTGAGTACTCAATCCGGTTCCGGCGGCCGGAGAGTATGGCTGAATAGTATATCCTTTATACAACAACCCTTTTTCAAAAAGCTGTTTTAGCAACCACCACAGCGTTTCGATATAGCGATTGTCGTAAGTAATGTATGGATCATCCATATTTACCCAGTATCCCATTTTGTGGGTAAGATTTTCCCATACATCGGTATATTTCATTACTTCCTTTTTACAGGTTTCGTTATATTCATCAACCGATATTTTTTTACCAATATCTTCTTTGGTAATACCTAATGATTTTTCTACCGATAATTCAACCGGAAGGCCATGAGTATCCCATCCGGCTTTTCGTTTTACCAGGTAACCCTGCATGGTTTTATAACGACAAAAAATATCTTTGATGGCACGAGCCATCACATGGTGAATTCCCGGAAGGCCGTTGGCTGAAGGAGGCCCTTCATAAAATACAAAGGTGGGTTTCCCTTCGCGGGTAGTTATACTTTTATGAAACGTGTCGTTTTTATCCCATCGCGCAAGAATATCTTTATTAATTTGCGACAAATCCAATTGTTTGTATTCCGGAAATTTTTTACTCATTGGTTATGCTTAATTTTTAATCCTCAAGTTTTTAAAACGTACAAAGATAGATTTATGTAATAAAAAATGCAATTAAAAAAAGTGAATTAGATTATTTTTTTGGGCTTACAATTTATTAATATGAAAAAACCCCATCGTTTAAATGGGGTTTTCAGAATGATTTTTTTCTTCTTATCTCCCCAATTGTTGTTTTACAATCTTAGCCACATATTTTCCTATAACGTCGAACTCAATATTAACAACCGTTCCTTTTTTAATTTGATGGAAATTTGTTACATCATAAGTGAACGGAATAATTGCCACTTCAAACGTTTTTTCTTTGGAGTTAACCACGGTTAAGCTTACCCCATTTACCGATACAGATCCTTTTTCAACGGTAATGTAGTCTTCTTGTGAAGGATCGTATTCAAAGGTATAATACCAGCTACCATCGGCTTCGCGAACATTGGTGCAAACAGCCGTTTGGTCAACATGGCCTTGAACTAAATGGCCGTCGAGTAACGAATCAATTTTCATGCTACGTTCAAGATTTACCTTATCACCCAATGCTAGTAAACCCAAATTGGATTTATCCAGTGTTTCCTGAATAGCAGTAACCGTAAACGTTTTATTTTCTTTATCTATATTTACTACGGTTAAACAAACACCATTATGCGAAACACTCTGATCAATTTTTAGTTCGTCTGCAAACGAACATTGCATGGTAATATGTAAGTTTCCTTTTTCTTTCTCTAATTTTACCACTTTTGCCGCTTCTTCAACAATTCCTGAAAACATAATCTATTTTTTAATAATTTTTACTTTTGCGAATTTATGAAGTTTTACCCTATTGACAAAGTTAATTTCAACCTTATTTTAATGAAGAAATCATAATTAATATAATTAGTATATGTTCTGTATTATTGCTTGTTAAGGTTAACCTGTACTATTCAAAAAAGATAATATTTATGAATACGTCAGGTTAAAATTATCATGCAACGGCTAAAGTTGCTATACTAACTTTTGTATTCGGAATCTCCAATAGGGTGTTAGCACAAGCCTCAAGGGTTGATCCGGTAGTTACTACATCATCAACCAACAAAATATGTTTATTCTTAAATCGTTCAGGTTCTTTGATATCGAAAATTCGTTCTACATTTTTCCAACGATCAAACCTCGATTTACGGGTTTGTGTGCTTGTAGCTACAATCCTAATCAACGTTTGAGTATCAACTTCTTTTCCTAAGGATTCAGACAGTCCGCGAGCAATAAACTCGCTTTGATTATATCCACGTTTTTTAAGCTTTGACTTATGTAAGGGAACAGGAACTATTAGATCCACTTGATTAAACACACTGTCTTTTAATTGTGAGCCAAAATATCGTCCCAGTACAAGGCCAATCTCTTTGCAGCCATGATATTTAAACTTATGCATCATTTGTTGATACTTACTCCCCTTGTGATAAAAATAAAATGATGTGCCATATTCAATTTTTGTTCTCCCCCAAAATAATTGAGAGACCGGATTTTCAATATCGTAATGAAAATTTGTTTTTGGCAGGTTATACAGGCATGAAGTACAAATTAATTTTTCCTGCGACACCAGGTGATTATTACAAACCAAACATAAATTGGGATATATAAGATTAAAAAAATCTTTCAGTGGTTCAAAAAGAATTTTCATTCGCATATATTTATGTTATACTCCTTTATTCAAGTAAATACAATTGCTAATTTTTACTTCTGTATTTCAAATACCATGGAACCCTCAAAATTTATTACTCATAAATATATTTTTTAATTTGGTATTCGTGAACTCAGCTTCGCTTCGGTTCATATCCTTGGCTGCCTGTAGGCAGACAGGTTGTGTATTTTATTGCATGAGGGTTTCATAATATACTGTAAATCTTTATTCTAAATTAATAAATTTTTATAAATAATAAATCAAAACATTCTATTCTTTTACGAGAAAATAACTTTTAAAACTTTTCCAGCATATTTTTGTTTTTAGAGTTGGGCGTCCTTATTTTAGTAGTAAAATATAAGCATGGAACGAGAAATATACAGCACCAAACGTAAAGCACTGTTATTGAACTTAGATACAGGTATTTATGGCTCAATAGCAGAAATTGGAGGAGGCCAGGAGGTTGCCCGTGCTTTTTTTCAAGCGGGTGGTGCTTCAGGAACCATTGCAAAAACCATATCAGCATATGATAAAACATTTAGCGATCATTTTTACAACAAAGGGAAGAGTGGCCGATATGTGAGTCTTAACAGACTTGAAAAGATGCTTGATGAAGAATACAATGAGTTAAAAACGATTCTACACAATAAACGTAATGCACAAGTTCGCTTTTTTTCATTTGCAAATACGGTTGAAACCATAAATTTTCAAAAGTCAAATCAAGGGCATGGCTGGGTAGGGATAAAATTTGAATTAACCAATCCTGGCGAGCCGAATGAGGTTGTGATCCATGTACGGTTGCTTGAAAATGATGCTGTATTGCAGCAATATACGCTAGGAACAATAGGGGTAAATTTAATTTTTGCCTGTTTTCGTTACACTGATAACCCGAATCTGTTTTTACAATCGTTATTGGATAATTTGGATACCGACAGGATAGAGATAACTATGGCGCGGATGAAAGGCCATGATCTATCATATGTTGACAACCGATTGTTATGTGTTCAGTTGGTAAAAAACGGAATGACTCCGGCGGTAATGTTTGATCGATACGGAAATGTACATCAACCCGGAGATTTTTTATATAAAAAAAATGCATTGGTCTTGCGAGGGCGCTTCCGCCCCATAACCTATGTAGGTTTTGATATTTTAAAAACATCTTATGCCTTATTTAAAGAAGACAAAAATTTTTCCCCGGAAAACACTCTCCAGATTTGTGAAATCACATTAAACAACCTTTTAGAAGAAGGAGAAATTAACGAACGAGATTTCTTAGACCGGGTAGATCTTTTAAATGGAATGGGACAGAATGTTTTAGTGTCCAATTTTAAAGAATTTTATAAGCTGGTGGACTATTTTAGCCGTTTTAGAATTCATAATTTACGGGTTATTTTAGGTGTTCCTACCTTTAAAAAAGTGTTGGAAAAGAAATATTATACCCACTTACGGGGTGGCATATTAGAAGCAATGGGTCGAATGTTCCCTGTCCATACACGATTTTATATTTATCCGGCTTTAGACCGGAATACAGGAAAAGTACTTCTGGTAGATGATGTAGAAATGGAACCCGACGTTAAACATATTTTTAATTATTTGGTTGATAACCGAAAAATACGCAATCTGCGTCAGGCAAAAACGAAATGGTTACCCATCGATCCGCGTGAAATAATTCGATTAATTGAAGCCAATGATAATCGTTGGGAAAAAATGGTTCCTAAATATGTGGCGAAACAAATTAAAACCAAAAAAATCTTTGGGTATAAAGGCTAACAATAGATCGTTCCCGATTAATCTTTCAATTTCTCTTCTCTAACCCATTCTACCTCTCTTCCCAGCATTGAAAAACCTATAAACCCTTTTACATGTAATATCTTATCGTTTCCATCTTCGAACCACATATAACATTTGTACGTTTTCCCGTTTTTTGGATCATAAATAGTCCCGTCAACCCATTCATTGTCTTTACTATCGTAAGTAAATCCTTTTAATATTTGTAATCCTAAAATAGTCCTTTTTTGCAGCTCTGAATCTGAGTTTTCGGTATCCTTTTTAGGTGTCCCGTCATCTTCGTAAGGTTCTTCGAGCCATCGAATATCGCCATAAT
Source organism: uncultured Bacteroidales bacterium (assembly GCA_964635605.1). Taxonomy (GTDB): domain Bacteria; phylum Bacteroidota; class Bacteroidia; order Bacteroidales; family UBA12077; genus UBA12077. The sequence continues at coordinate 10,511 of CAZWPU010000037.1, forward strand.
ACTTCCCCTTTTTAGCTTTAAAAATTTTTACCTGGGAATCACCATCCTGAGTTAGCCAATAACCTAAAATTTTATCCGCATCCTGGGCTTTTAAATCAGGAACAAAAAACAATAATGTGATGAAAGTTATTGTTAAAATTTTGATCAATTTCATGATGGATAGATTTTCGTTTGCAATATGAAAGATAAAAAAATTTATGCATCATAATATTCTAACAAAAAACATCTAAAACCCTAAGTATTATTTTTTCATTTTTTCTGGCTACTCATAAAAATAATCATCTAATGTCCACGAGCAGACAGTAACTAGTTCGTTGTCATTAAATGCTTTTTGATTAAACACTTTAATTTTTTGCATGAGCTCTTTAGCTCTTACATCGTCGCTAAATTGTATTAAAATTGAAGAGTTATAGCCCGGCCAAACGGCAGTATTTAAACGTGGGTCGCCCTTAACCGATTTTGCAGGGACCTGCTCAATTACCTGGTAATCTTTAATATTGTTTTCTTCGAGCATCTTTAGTAAGGGTTCTCGAACGCTTACATTACAAGTTATATATATCATTTTCATAGAGTACGCTTTTTATTTGTTATCATTTTTATGAAAAACACTATAAATTGTTGGCACAAGAATAAGGGTGATGACTGTTGAAACTAACAATCCGCCAATAATGGTAACACCCAAAGGCGAGTACATCTCACGTCCCATACCCTGGCTTAACGCCATGGGCAACATTCCCAGCATCGTAGTAAACGAAGTCATTAGCACCGGGCGCATACGCGAACGCCCTGCTTCTAAAACAGCCTCGGTAAGATCATATCCACGTTTTCTTAATAAATTGGTATAATCAACTAATACAATTCCATTATTTACCACAATTCCCATCAACATAATAACACCAATAAAAGTGGTAACACTAAGCGTTAATCCGGTAACGAAAAAAGCAAGTATAATTCCAACAATGGTAAAAGGTACGGCAAACATAATGATAAATGGATCTTTAAATGATTCGAATTGAGCTGCCATAACCATATAAACTAATAAAATCCCAATAAATAAGATCAAGTAAAGATCCTGAAATGACTCGCTTTGGTCAGATAACTGACCGGCAATATTGATACTCACTCCCGAGGGGATATCTACATTTTTAATAATTTTTTCTACCTCCTTTGCTCCTTCGCCCAGGGAAGTCCCTGACAAGCTAGCCATAACTTTAACAATGCGTTGCTGCGACTTATGATTTATGGCCAGTGGACCTAATCCTGTTTTTATTTCGGCTACAGCCGAAAGGTTTATTTGGTCTCCCATTAAGTTGGTAAGCATAATATCCGATAATGACTCGATCTTTTCTCTATACTTGGGAGCATAACGGATATTTATTTCATACTCTTCTCCTTTTTCGGTGAATTTACCTGCAGAGGTTCCATAAATGCTTTGCCGTATTTGCGAAGCAATTAATGCTGTGTTAAGCCCCATTGCAGTTGCTTTATCCTTATCGATATCTATCTGCAATTCCAACTTTCCTTGATCAATAGAAGTTTGTAAATCAGTAAACCCCTTTACTTCCAACATCTCCTGATAAACCGTTTGGGCTAATTGATTAATTTCATCAAAATCATCCCCTGTAATTTCTACTTCAATCGGTTTTACATTTCCGGTAATGGCTTCGGATATGATACTTCCTGCGGTAATATGAAACTTATTGATTTCAGGTATTTCTGCTATTTTTAACCGTAATGCCTCGCCTATTTCTTTGGCTGACCGTTCTCTCTCGTCGGGAAGAACTAAATGTGCCAATATGGT